>CAYWWM010000326.1:0-4083 GCA_964461735.1 uncultured Solibacteraceae bacterium
ACGGGGGATACTCACCACGCCGCTGTTTTTCGAGGTGCACCGGCTGAGCGTCTTCACGGAGCGGTCGCTCGACGTGGACGTGGTGCTCGACCTGATGATCCACGACTTGGACATCGTGTTGTCGCTCGCAGGCTCCGAGCCGGAGGAGATACGCGCTTCGGGCCTCGCGGTGCTGACGCCGAAGATTGATATCGCCAACGTGCGCCTTGTCTTCGAGAACGGCTGCGTGGCGAACTTTACGGCCAGCCGCGTGAGCCTCGAAACCGTCCGCAAGCTGCGCTGGTTCCAGCCGCGCGAGTACATTTCGGTGGACTACGCGCGGCAGGACGCCTCGGTGACGAAAGTGGATATGGCCGGCGGGCAGCCAAAACTTTCGCATCAAAAACTGCAACCGCCGCGCCAAGAACCGTTACAATTACAGTTGACGGACTTTTTGCAGAACGTGCGGACGCGGCACAGTCCGGAAATGGACGGCCACGCCGGGCGACGCGCGCTCCGCCTGGCGCATCAAATCCTGGAGCAGATCGAGCGGCACCATGAACGGTTGGGGGTGGCGGGGGCGCCCATTGCTGCGAAGAGTTGAAGTCAACCCCTTGCGGGGTTGAACGGTTTTCTTTCCTTCAGTTCCGTGGGTTAAAACCTACGGCTATTCACAGGATTGCCCTTCGGGCAATGGGCGACTTGCCACTGAGGAAACGGGCTTGGACTTCGACGACGAGAACTCGACACAGCCGTGGAGGGACGACGAGCTCCATCTGACGCTGGGGGTCGGCGAGGCCGATGAGCGCAGCGCCGCGCTAGTTCGGGAGCGGTTTCTGACCTCGGTCATAGCTCACCTGGTAGTCATCATCGTGCTGGTGACGAACCCCGATCTGTTCGACCGTCTTTTCCCGCCGGAACCGGTGGAAGTCCAGCCGCCGCCGCAGGATGTGACGCTGCTCTACACGCCGCCCGAGCAGCCCAAGCTGACCGAGCCGCCAACTCCGGCGCCGCAGCCGCGCCCGGAACCGGCCCCGGAGCCGCAACCGCAGGCCGAGCCGCCGTTGCGCGCTCCGGTGATGCCGCGGCTGCCGCAGCCAGCCGTGCCTCCGCCGGAACCGCCGCGGCAGCCAGGGCTCGGAGGCCAGGGAATGAGCGAAGAGGAGCTGCTAGCGCGCCGGTTGCCGCCCATCGGCATCCCGGACATTCCGGAACCGGCCCGCGAGCCGCCTCCGCAAGCGCCGGAACCGAAGATCGAGCCGGTGCCGCGCCCGGAGGAGTCATCCGAAGCCGCCGAGGCGCGGCTGCGATTGCCGAGGATCAGCCCGACCGACCGCGGCACCGATGCAATTCTGCGCGGCCTGGCGCGCGATCGCGCCACGCGGGCCGGCGCCGGAGTGCTGAGCGGGGTCCCGGAATTCGATCCGGACCAGCCGAACATGAGCATCCCCGGGCCGCAGATTCTCTCCGACACCATGGGAGTGGACTTCCACCCGTATCTGCTGCGGATTTATCTGCTGGTGCGGCGGAACTGGTACTCGGTGATCCCGGAAATTGCGCGCCTGGGGAAGCAGGGCCGCGTGGCGCTGGAGTTCTCCATTCAGCGCAACGGCCGCGTGCCGGACCTGGTTCTGCGCGTCAGCTCCGGGACCGATTCGCTCGACAGCGCGGCGCTGGCGAGCATCCGGCTTTCCAACCCCTTCCCCGCTCTGCCGCAGGAATTTCCCGGCGAAGACATCCGGCTGCGGTTCGTCTACCTCTACAACGTGCCGATTGGCGCGAATTGACCGCCGCCGCTGCTCCGGAAAGATGCTCGACGCCGTGCATTGACATCCCGGAGCGCGAGTTTTACCATTACCGGCGCACGCAAAGCATTCCGGTAGCCGGCATCTTCGTTACCCGATTTCCGCAAAGAGCAAGATTGGCCTGTCGGTTTGCCTGCCTGGAGGGGGAGCGATTCGCATGGAGGGGGCGCAAGACCCGATCACCTTTAGGGAAGGAGACACGCTGCGACGCCCGCGTCTGCAGTGGAGGGAGCAGAGCGGGCAGGAGCGCGTGTTCGTGCTGGGCGAGCTCGAAGTGGTGCTCGGCCGGGGGAAAGACAGCGAAACGGAAATTCTGCTCGACAATGTGTACATCTCGCGGCGCCACGCGCGGGTGCTCAAGACGGAGCAGGGCTACACGGTCTCCGACCTCGGGAGCGCCTTCGGGACCTACGTGAACGACGAGCGGGTCGAGGGGCAGCGGGTGCTGCGGGACGGGGACCGCATCGTGATGGGCAAGGACCACTTCGCTGTCTTCTACTTCGACGGCGAGGCGAACTTTGCCGCGGCGCTCCAAGAGGCGCAGACGGCGCGCCTGGAAAAGTCCATCTCCGACCTGACCACGCACCTGCCGACCGGGCTGTCGGACCTCGAAAAAATCTCCTTCCTCCTCGAATTCCAGTACCAGTGGGGTCAATCGTTCACGCCCGAAAAGATGTTTCCGCAGATTCTGGAATCGGCGCTCGCCATCAGCGGAGCGGAGCGGGGGTTCATCTTGGTGCGGAAGAAGGACAGGTTCGAGTACGCCGCGGGAATGAACCGGCGCGGGCGAGGTTTGCCCCAAAAGGAGTTTCAGGGGAGCCGCAGCGTCGTGGCGCAGGTGGTCGCCGAAGGGAAGCCGGTGTTCATGGCTACGGGCATCGAGGGCAAATTTCAGCAGCAGGCCAGCATCGTGGCGATGCGCCTGGGAGCGATTGCCTGCCTGCCGCTCTACGGAATTTCACAGGGGGATTTGCCCAACCTGCTGGGGATTCTCTACCTGGACAGCCGGCAAGTCATGCATTCGCTCAAGGCGCTGGACGAAAAAATCCTGACCAAGCTGGCCGAAGAAGCCGGGCATGTCCTCGAACAGGTCGAGGCGCTTAAGACCGCCGAGGAGCGTCGCAAGATCGAGCAGGAGCTGACCCTGGCGCAGGAAACCCAGAAGAGCCTGCTGCCGCAGAAGCTTCCAGAGTACAAGAATTACTTCGTGAGCGCACACTCGAAACCGACGCGGCACGTCGGGGGCGACCTCTACGATTTCGACACGCCCGATTCGGGCGCACTGCTGGGGGTGCTGGCCGACGTGGCCGGGAAGGGTCTTCCCGCCGCGCTGCTGAGCTCCATGATCCTCGGCTGCCTCGACATGCAGCTCCGCGGCGGCGCGAAGCCGGCGGAAGCTCTGAATCAACTGAACCGCTACCTCTGCGAGAAGTCGGCCAGCAACCGCTTCGCTACGCTGTTCCTGTTTCATATTGATCCCGGCGGCGTGGGAGAGTACATCAGCGCCGGGCACAACTCCGCGTACCTGTTTCGGGCCGCGAGCGGCGAAATCGAAGAGCTGCCCTCGAACAACCTCCTGCTCGGAGCGTTTGAGTCCATCGCGTTTCAAGCGGCCCCGTTGTCGGTCGCACCGGGCGACGTGCTGTTGGTCTACTCCGACGGGCTGGTGGAAGCCGAGGACGCCGAAGGGCAGATGTTGGGCGACGACCGAGTCAAGGAAGTTATCCGGCGCGAGGCCCGCAAGGGAGCGGCGCATCTCGAAGCGAAACTGCTCGAGGCGATTGCCGAGTTCACGCGCGGCCACGCCCAGACCGACGACATCACGCTCGTGATTGTGGAAAAGACGGGGTAGTGGAAGAAGGTGATAGGTGTTAGGTGTTAGGTGATAGGTGATAAGGGGAGTGGGCGGTGTGCGGATCAATAGTTATAGGGACTTGCAAGTTTGGCAGAAGGCCACCGATCTGGTCATCGAATGCCATCGGCTCTCAAGGCTCTTGCCGAAGAATGAAACCTTCGGTCTTTCTAGCCAGATTCAGCGAGCCGCGGTTTCCATACCGGCCAATATTGCGGAAGGTTATGGCCGGGAGCACCTTGGCGACTACCTTCATCACCTGTCCGCTGCCACGGGTTCCTTGATGGAATTGGAAACGCACTTGATAATTGCCAATAAGTTGGAGTATCTAAAGGAACGGGAGTTAGAGGCTGTTTTGGTGCAGACAGGTGAGGTGAGCCGGATGCTTGCAGGACTGACCAAAGCGCTGAGGAAGAGGTGTTAGGTGTTAGGTGTTAGGTGTTAGGT
>CAYWWM010000327.1:0-4069 GCA_964461735.1 uncultured Solibacteraceae bacterium
GGCGACCTTACGGTGCAGGCCAGTTTCGCCGACCGGCGCGACGAAATCGGGGAGCTGGGCCGGCACTTCAACGAGATGGTGGCGCAGTTGCGGCAGCGGCGGGAAGAGACCCACCGCGTGCATCAGGCAGAGATGTCGCGCGCCGAGCACCTGGCGACCTTGGGTGAGCTGGCCGCCGGCCTGGCGCACGAGCTGCGCAATCCTCTCGCCGGGATCGCCGGCGTCGTGGAAGTGCTCGGCCAGGAGCTGCCCGAGACGAGCCCCTCGCGGGAGATCTGGAAAGAGGTGAGGCTCGAAATCCAGCAGATCCAGAAAATTCTCAACGATCTGCTGGAATACGCGCGGCCGCGGCCTCTCCAATTCCTGCTGGCGGATTTGAACGCCACCGCCGAGCAGGCGCTGCACTTGGCACGACAGCAGGTGCGTTCGCGCCCCATTATCATCGAGTTCGTGCGGGACTCCCGGCTTCCCTTGGTCGAACACGACGCATCGCAGATCCAGCAACTGCTTCTGAATCTCCTCCTCAATGCGGTGCAGGCCATCGAAGCGGAAGGCAGAATCGAGATGCGGATTGAATCGCAGAACCATCTTGCTATGGTGAGCGTCACGGATACGGGGCGGGGAATTGATCCGAGCCACCTGCCCAGCCTCTTCCGCCCGTTTTTCACGACCAAGGGTCAAGGAACCGGACTCGGTCTTTCGCTCGCGCAGCGCATTGCGGAAGGCCACGGCGGCAGCATCGAGGTATCGAGCGTTTTGGGGAAAGGCAGCCGCTTCGTCCTGCGGGTCCCGTTTCGGAAACGCCCCGCCGCGGCGGCGGCCGCCGGAGTAAAATAGCACTATGGCCAATGAACGAATCCTGATCGTGGACGACGAAAAGCTCGTGCGCTGGTCGCTGCGCAAGAAGTGCGAAGAGTGGGGCTATCAGGCGCTCGAAGCCGAAGACGGCGCCTCCGGCCTGCGGCTGGCTCATGCCGAATCGCCGGATCTCATCCTGCTGGACGTGCGGCTGCCGGACGCCAACGGCGTGGAAGTCTTGCAGCGGCTCAAAGATTCCGGCGACGCGCGCGCCGTTATCATGATCACCGCGGACCCGCAGCTCGACGACGTGAAGGCCGCGATCCGCCTGGGCGCCTTCGATTTCGTCGGGAAGCCTCTCAACTTCGATGAACTGGCCGTCACCATCGAAAATGCCCTGGAAACGACCCGGCTGCGCACAGAGCTCGAGTCGCTGCAGAATGAAGCCCGCCGGCGGGCCGGCGACATCCACGTCGTCGGAGTGAGCGCCAAGATCACTGAGCTCATGAAGTTCGTCCGCAAAGTCGCGGCCAGCGAAGCCTCCACGATTTTGATTCAAGGCGAAAGCGGCACGGGAAAGGATTTGATCGCCAAGGCCATCCATTATGAAAGCCGCCGCTCGGCCAAGCCGTTTGTCGCCGTCAACTGCTCCGCGATTCCGGAGACCTTAATGGAGGCGGAGCTGTTCGGCCATGAAAAAGGCGCCTTCACCGACGCCAAGGCAATGAAGAAGGGCCTGTTTGAAATGGCGCACGGCGGCTCGCTGTTTTTGGACGAGATCGGGGAGCTCTCGGTTTTTCTCCAAGCCAAGCTCTTGCGCGTTCTGGAGGATCAGAAAATCCGGCGCGTGGGCGGCGTGCGCGATATCCAGGTGAATGTTCGCGTGATTGCCGCGTCCAACCGCGACCTGGAGCGCGCCGTCCGTGAGGAACACTTCCGGCAGGACCTTTATTACCGGCTGGCGATTATCTCCATCTTTATCCCTCCGCTGCGGGAGCGGAAGGAAGACGTTCTCCCCTTAGTGGAATTTTTCATTGGGCATTATAATCGCGCATTTCGCAAGGCCATCCGCGGCCTGAAGGAAGAGACGCAGCGCTTGCTGGTGGGCTATGACTGGCCCGGCAACGTGCGAGAATTGAAGAACGCCATCGAGCGGGCCATGATTCTGGAAGAAGAGAAGGACCTGCAAGCGGATTACTTGCCATTCTCGGTCTCGCACCCCAAGACGGCCGGGACCGCCTTCGAGCAGCTTTCCTCTTCGCCGAGCGAACCGCTCGCGGACGGCCGCCGTCTCCCCCAGCTCAGCATCCCGGAGGGCGGCACTTCGCTGGAAGAAGTGGAGCGCGCGATGGTCGAGCTGGCCCTCGAAAAGGCGCAGCAGAACCAGACCCAGGCGGCCCGCCTTCTGGACATCAGCCGCGACGCGCTGCGATACAAAATGAAGAAGTTCGGCTTGCTCCACGCCGAAGAGGAAGAGCCCGCCAAGCCGTCGGCATGACCCGACGGTGGGAACCCAAAGTATGGAACCCTGGTCCCAGTTACTTTCCCGACTCCGGAAGCGCGCGCTCCAGTTTAGCGATCTCGCCGCGGATCCAGCCGAGGACTTCCGTTTTCAGCCGTTCCGGATCGCCGCGGGCTTCGAGCGAAAGGACGGTTTCGCCCTGCTGGTTCAGCGGAATTTGGTGACACGGAAGGGCGCGAGGATCGTATTCAGCCGGAACGAAGCTTGCCAACCAGCACTGCTCGCACTGCCCCTGAGGGTTTTCCTGCAGGAAGTACAAACACGTGATCGAGTCCCGAAAGGGCTTCAGGTGTTGATGGGGCGCGCTCGGGGACGGAGGAAACCCGCAGGCCGCGACGGCAACCTCCTCGAGCCGGAGCATATCCAGCAACTCCTGCCGTGTTTTCAAGGTTCGATTCAGGATCGCTTTTTCCAATGCTCACCCCCTTGCTGCGCACCGCAGGAATCAGCTCAGCCGGCTCGCCTCAGCAGCGGCGGGTGTTCACCCCCCGACGAGAGAAGATGGGGAGATGGCTGTTGTCCTTCCGGCCAGAGGGACTCGGCTTCCAGCCGCAAGATGGTTTTCTGCAACCACACTCTGAGTGCGGCAAGCAACTCATCTTCTTTTCCGGCCCGGCTGAGGGAAGCGACGGTATCGCCCCGTTCGTTCAGCGGAATGTAGTGGCAGGCTTCCGGTTTGTCGCGGTGCTCCGGCGGGACAAATTCGATCAGGAAACAATGGCTGCACGGCTCGATCTTGAAATCCAGCCCCACGTTCGGGCAGCTCACCGAATCCCGGAACACGCGCGGCATCCAGTGGGGTTCATGCACCGACCGCGCGTATCCTCCACTGTCGAGAATCTCCAGTTCGAGCTTCAGTTTATCTATCATTTCGTTCTTGTCGAATGTCATAGCGTTTTCCTCCTGTTCCAGGCCCTCCTTTTCGCCGCGGCAGTCGCATCCCGTTGCCCGCATCGGTGCTCGTTCGGCTTCGCATGGTTCTTATCATTCCAGTCATTCATGCCTGTCATTCATGTAAGAGGCGCGCCACAAGTAATTTCTCCGCCATTCCCTTCGGGGCTGGCTTTAGGATGCGCCGTCGGTGGTTTGACCTGGAGCGACTCAAGATACCTGGCGAGGTTCCGGATGCGAATCTTGCCGAGGTTCTGGTCTCGCTGAATCTGGCCGAGAATCGGCCCCCAGATTGGCATTTCGCGTTTTCCGTGGGTGGCAGGTGCAATCTCCTCTCCGGAAATGATCGTTTCCACTTCGGCGAGAGAGAACATCCCGCCGCGCCTCGCGGCAATTTGAGTCAGGTCGGGAGGTTTGGACTTGAGCAGGCTAGCTGCAGGGCCTCCCCCGCGCGCATCGGCTCCATGACATCCAGCGCAATAGGCGCGGAATAAGTCCCGGCCTTCGAGGGAGTCAATCAGGGAATTCAGCAGGTAATTTGGAGTTGCATACTCTTCCCGATTGGCATCCGCGTCCGCTCCCTGCGGATAGGAAAGCAGAGGAAGCGCGGACAGGAGCAATAGGCACGTTGGTAGAGAAGTCATATAGACCTCCTCAAGGTTCCCGTCAAGCGGCGGCTGGCAAAGCAGCAGGGTGTTTGGCATCTTCCCTCAGCTCGCGTTCCAGTTGCGCGATCCGGCTGCGAAGCCACGCCAGAACCTCCTGCTCCAGCCGAACGATATCGCCGCGGGACTCCAGCGAGACCACGGTTTCCCCCGCCGGGTTCAAGGGGATCTGGTGGCAGGGAAGCGCATGCGG
>CAYWWM010000328.1:0-4067 GCA_964461735.1 uncultured Solibacteraceae bacterium
AAACGAAAACGTATGGAAACTGTCGAGCCAGCCGAGCTGTGATCGGCCGCGCTCCGAACCGGGCCGCAATTGAATCATGGAATTTCTCCTTCGCTCTTTTGATCTACGATCCTTGCGTTTGTTGACTGCCCCGCTTGCTTCCATTACAATGTAAGTGTTCACTTACTTGGGTGTACCCGGTTGCCCTGTTCGTCCAGTTCGCACGGCAGGGCAGCTTCTTTAGATGATCGGGATCGCGGAAGGATTCAGGCAGCAAGGTTCCCCGGATGAACACAAAGCGGCTGACGATTCTGGCGGTTGCGATCCTTCTGGCAGCGGGCGGGGCGTACGTTTATCTTGCCCGCCAGCCGGCGAGCGCCGACGGCGTCATCCGCGTCTCCGGCAACATCGAGGTCATCGAAGCGGAGGTGAGCTTCAAGATTCCGGGCCGAGTCGTCGAGCGGCTTGCCTCCGAGGGCGAAATGATCAAGAACGGGCAGGTGGTCGCGCGCCTCGACGATTCCGAGCTCGTACGCGAAGTGGAATTGCGCAAAGCCGAAGTCCAGGCGGCCGAGGCCGTCCTCGCCGAGCTCGAAGCCGGCTCGCGTCCCGAGGAAATCGCCCAGGCCGAGGCTGGTGCTCGACAGGCGCAAGCTCGATTGGACGAGCTGCTCGCCGGGTCCCGTCCCGAAGAAGTCGCAGCAGCGCAGGCGGCGGCCGAAAGCGCAAGAGCCGACGCCGCGCGCTGGCAATCGGAGTTCGACCGCATCCGGCAACTCCACGAGGAAGGCGTTGTGTCGGCGCAGCAACTCGACTCTGTCCGGGCGAGCCACGAGATGGCCCGCGAGCAGTTGCGCGCCGCCGAGCAGCAGTCAAAGCTCGTTCAGGAAGGCCCGCGCAAAGAGCAGATCGAACAGGCTCGCGCCGCCGCCGAGCAAGCTAAGGCGCACGCCGCGCTGGTCAGAGCCGGGCCGCGCCGCGAGCAGATCGCCCAGGCGCGCGCGCGTTTGGAACAATCCCGCCAGGCGCTCGCCGCGTCGGAGACTCGATTGGGTTACTCGGTCGTGCTCTCGCCGCTCAGCGGCGTCGTGCTTTCGGAGAACATCGAGCCGGGCGAATTCGTGGCCGCCGGAACGCCGGTGGTGACCGTCGGCGAGCTGGCCAATGTCTGGCTCCGTGCCTACATCAACGAACCGGACCTCGGGCGCGTCAAGGTCGGCCAGACCGCGCGCGTCCGGACCGACACCTATCCCAGCAAGTTCTACGAGGGCCGCGTCTCGTTCCTTTCCTCGCAGGCCGAGTTCACACCGCGCAGCATCCAGACCGAACAGGAGCGCGTGAAGCTCGTCTACCGCGTGAAAATTGACCTCCCGAACCCGCAGATGGAGCTCAAGCCCGGCATGCCCGCCGACGCCGAAATCCTCACCGGCGCAGGCGTGGAAGCAAGATGACCACAAAGGCACGAAGTCACAAAGGTATGGAACTCCCAGAATCTTCCTCTCGGCATTGAGCCTTAGCGCCTTTGTGGTAGGAAGCCCATGCAACCCATCGAGATTCGCGGCCTCACCAAGACGTTTGGAGGCACCGCCGCGCTGCGCGAGCTTTCACTCGCGGTTGCGGAGGGAGAGCTCTTCGGCCTGGTTGGGCCGGACGGCGCGGGCAAGACCACGACGATGCGGCTGCTGAGCGCGATCCTCGACCCGACCTCCGGCGACGCCTGGGTCGCGGGGTATCACATCACGAAGGAAGCCGAAGCACTCAAGGAACACATCGGTTACATGAGCCAGCGATTCGGCCTCTACCAGGACCTCACCGTTCTCGAGAACATCGAGTTTTACGCTGACATCTACGGCGTGCCGCGTCGGGCGCGGTCCCAGAAGATCGAGCGCCTGCTCGGCTTTGCCAACCTCGCTCCGTTCCGAGACCGGCTCGCCGGGGCGCTTTCCGGGGGCATGAAGCAGAAGCTCGGCCTCGCCTGCGCGCTCGTCCACACGCCGAAAGTTCTGCTGCTCGATGAGCCGACCTCGGGCGTCGATCCGGTCTCGCGGCGGGAATTCTGGCGCATCCTGGGCGGCCTGTTGCGTGAGCGCGTCACCATCTTTGTCTCGACAGCGTATCTCGACGAGGCCGAGCGCTTCCACCGCGTCGCGCTCCTCCACCGGGGCGAACTGCTCGCCTGCGGCACGCCCGACGAAGTGAAGGCGCTGATGCGCGGGACGATTCTCGAAATCCGTTCCAGCGAGCCGCGCCGCGCCGCTCGCGCGCTCCGTTTGCAGTTTCCAGCGGAAGCGGTCGGGCTGTTCGGCGACCGCGTGCATCTTGTCACGGAAGAGCCGGAGAAGGTGGCGGGACAGGCCGAGGCCATCCTGCGCGGCGAAGCAGTTCCGGCAACGAGTATTCAGCCAGTCGAGCCGGGGCTCGAAGACGTGTTCGTCTCGGTGCTCGGAAAGAAGGAAGCATAGGACCTAGATGAGGCATAGGAAGTAGAGGACGAAGGGCTGGGGGAGATCCAAAATCCCAAACTAAACATAACGTCATAAGTAATTGCGCATAATGATAATTTGTGGTTTCATGGGATCATGAGACCACTGAAGATCGCTGATAGTGCCAGCATCGTTTTGGGACTGCAAGATGAGATTCGCCGTTCCGAAGAATCGCGCTATGATCACCGGCTGCATGGGGTGTTGCTGGTGGCCCAGGGGATGACCTGTCCCGAGGTGGGTCGGATTCTGGGGGATGCCCCGCGCTCGGTGGAGTATTGGGTGCGACGCTTTGAGGCCCGAGGTCTCGCCGGACTGGTGGAGGGAGAACGTTCGGGCCGCCCCCGTCGTCTGAGTGGGTCGCAACTGCGGGAGATCGATACGGTGCTGCGTCGGACCCCCCGCGAGGTGGGCCTGAGCGGCACCTTGTGGGACGGAAAAACTCTGAGCGCCTGGATCGAGCGACAGTGCGGCGTTCGTCTGGGAGTGCGGCAATGCCAGCGCTTGTTTCGGCAACGGGGTTTCCGACTGCGCAAGCCGCGGCCCTTGATTGCCCACGCCGATCCGGAACGCCAACAGGCGCATAAAAAAAACTCCAGGAGTTAACCGCCGATCCTGCGGTGGACCTTTGGGCCATGGACGAGGTGCACTTCCAACAACACGGTTCGCGCTGCCGGATGTGGATTCCACCGGAAACGCGCGATCCGGTCGTGTTGCATCATCCCAGCCGACACCAGATTGGCTATTTCGGCGCCGTCCGCTTGCGGGATGGCAAGTTCTTGTTCCGGCGCGAGACCGCCAAGTTCAACGCCGTTACCTGCTGGCAGTTTCTGCAAGCGCTGCGGGCTGCCAGCACCCGAACGGCACGGCGCGTCGTGGTGATCGCCGACAATGCCAAATACCACCACGCTCGGCTGCACCGCCCGTGGAGAGAGCAATGCGCCGAGCGGTTCGCGCTCGACTTCTTGCCGCCCTACAGTCCGGAACTGAATCCCGTCGAGCGAGTCTGGAAACTCACGCGCCGGCGCTGCCTTCATAATCGCTACTTCCCGCGACTGGACGAGGTCATTCTCGCCGTCGAAGCCGAATTTGCCAACTGGACTAAATCGAATAACACCTTGCGCCGATTATGCGCAATTACTTAAGACGTTATGTTTAGTTACCATACACCTCTTCATTCTTGGCAAGCAAATTGCTCTTTGCAAGCCATAGATAAAACAGGAGTTCGAGTACGACGGACGGAAAAAGAGGTTGCATAGCCCCCAAACGCTTTCCTGAGACTCTCGGAATACTTTTCTTCTTGTTTGAATAGAGAGGGGGCAACGATGAAACGGGAGCATGCAGTGAAGGAGAGAAGACAAAAGACGGGTACAACAGCGTGGAAGATTAGAATCGAGAACGAAGATCTCCAGCTTCTGAAGCGGGTTGCCGAGAAAATCGCGGAGCAGGATGGGGGTATGATCCCCAAGCCAAGCATTACGGCTTTGATTCAAAAGGCTGTCAAGCATTACATTTCAGAGGCCTTGCAGCGCTACCGGGGTGGCTCGGAGGAAGCTCGACCGAGGCTAGCCCACAAGGAAGCTGAGCAACGAGTACATTAAATACAAT
>CAYWWM010000329.1:0-4060 GCA_964461735.1 uncultured Solibacteraceae bacterium
CGCACGGGACATCTGCGCTACCTGCTCCTGTATCTGGCGAGCGGCCTGGCCGGCTCGGCGGGTCACGTAGCCTTCAGCGCCAATTCGACTCTCCCCACGGTCGGCGCTAGCGGCGCCATCGCCGGCGTCATGGGCGCCTACATGGTCACGTTTCCCCACGCGCGCATCCTGACGCTGATCCCCTTCTTCGTTCTCTTTACGAGGGAACTGCCGGCCTACGTTATCCTGCTCTACTGGTTGCTGTTGCAGTTCTTTAGCGGCGCGGCATCGCTCGGAGCCGACGCGGGCCAGGGCGGCGTGGCCTGGTTCGCCCACATCGGAGGCTTCCTCATCGGCATACCTCTGATGCTCCTGCTGCGGCGGGCCAAGCGGAGGGGATGAAGCGGGAATAGGAGTGGGGAGTAGGGAATGGGGAGTAGGGAGTGGGGGTTTTTAGCTCTTGTCTTCCACTATCCACTAATCACTGCTTTTCAGCCGCTTCCGGAACTCGCGGGGATCGAGCCGGTGTTGGAAGGCCTTCCGCCCACCGATGAAAATCACCGGAACTTCTTCGTTGTAGAGATCGCGGAGGGCGGGATCGAGGTCTATGTCCACTTCGCGGAAGGCGAAGGGCTCCTCTGCCTGGAGGCGGCGAATCTGCTCTTTCGCCTGTTCGCAGAGGTGGCAGCCCACACGCGTGTAGAGGATGACTTCAGGAAGAATTGGATCCGATCGAGTCATTCTCTCCCCACTCCCCACTCCCTACTCCCTACTCCCTACTTCTCCCTCCGCTTCCGCTGCCCGCTGCTTCCAATGCCGCCAGACGTAGGCCGCGAGTCCCGCGAGCAGCACAACCCCGATGACCGTATCAAACTCGTGCAGATAGACCTCCAGCGTAGGCCAATGCTCTCCGAGCACGTACCCGCCGTAGGTCAGAGCGAGGCAAAACGGCCACGAGCCGAGGAACGTGTAGAGGTTGAACTTCCAGAAATTCATGCGGGCCACGCCGGCGGGAATCGCGATCAGCGACCGCACCATCGGGGCCATGCGGCAGAAGAAGACGGCCCACTGCCCGTAGCGCTCGAACCACTCGTCGGCACGCTCGATGTCCCGCCGCGAGACGAGCACGTATTTGCCGTAGCGCAGCAGGATGGGCCGGGCGCCTTTGGCGCTGACGTAATAGACGAAGCTCGACCCGACGTTGCACCCCAGCGCGGCCAGCGTCGCCACCAGCCACAGGTTGAACTCTCCGGTCCAGACCAGATAGCCCGCGTAGGCCAGGATCACTTCCGAAGGCAGGATGATGAAGACGTTTTCGAGCGCCATCAGGAAAAACAGCCCGAAATACCCCATCGCGGTGAGCACCGCAATGATGAACGAGCTGAGCGCGCTGAGGAGTTCGGCGATCATGTTCGGAGAGGGTGTGGCGCGGGCCGAGTAGTTTTTCTAATAACTACTGTTGTCATCACGAGCAGCTTGCCCTGAGCGTAGCCGAAGGGAGCGAGGGACCTGCACTTCCGGAAGGCCGCGAGTCATGCCAGCGGGGGGATGTGGATCAGAAGTCTTGCGAATCTTGCGTGTAGGTGAACCCCCGAAGCAGCGCCGAATCACCCTGCTTCTCGACCTTCACGCGCAGGACTTCCTCGCCGTCTATCTTTCGCAGCATGGCAAAGGTGGAAAACACTTCGTTGTAGAGCTTCGAGACCAGGTACGTATCGCTGGTGTCGTCCTTTCTCCAAACCTGCCCCAGTAAAATCTTTCGTACAGCCAAAGGGTCCTCCAGAGATTTCCGTAAAGTTCCGACTGCCACGGACTACTTTACTACAAATCCTCGCGGCAGACACCTGGCCCTTGGCGGATAAAGGCCATTGCCGAAAGGCTGCAACGTCCAACCGCGCCTTGACATTTGGGGCTCGGTTCCTCTACTCTGAACGTTTGCGATTACAAGAGGCGCCGGCGCAATGAAGACTTACATACCCCGCCAGGGGGAAGTCGAATCGAAATGGTACGTGGTGGATGCCGCGGGACAGGTCCTGGGGCGGCTGGCGACCGAGGTGGCCATGCTGTTGCGAGGCAAGAACCGCGAGGAATTCACCCCGTTCCTGAGCTTCGGCGACCACGTGATCATCGTGAATGCGGCAGGCGTGCGCATGACGGGCGCCAAGTGGGAGCAGAAGGTCTACCGCAGATTCACGGGCTATCCCGGAGGGCTGCGGGAAACGGGAGCGCGGCATCAGCAGCAGGAAAAGCCCGAACGCGTGGTGCGCGACGCGGTCCAGGGCATGCTGCCGAAGAATAAGCTGGGAAAGGCGCTGGGGAAGAACTTGCTGGTCTACGCCGGCGACAAACATCCGCACCAGGCACAAAAACCGGAGGTGTTCTCATTTCCGAAGAGCAGGTCGTAGGAACGATAGCAGCAGAAACGCAGCCGGAAGCGCCGGCGCCGCCGCCGCCGAGGCCCGCGCCGCCTCCGGGCACGCAGTATTACGGCACGGGGAGGCGCAAGACGAGCGTGGCGCGAGTATTCTTGCGGCCGGGCGACGGCAAGTTCCAGGTGAACGGCCGCGCGCTCGAAGCCTACTTCACCACCGAGTCGCAGCGCGGGGCGGTGCGCCAGTCGCTCCAAACGGTGGATCTGCTGGGGCAGTTTGATGCCGTGATCACGGTGCGGGGCGGAGGCGTCCACGCGCAGGCCGGCGCGGTGCGCATGGGCATGGCGCGGGCGTTGCTTAAGGTGGACGTGGAACTGCGGTCGCGGCTCAAGAAGGCCGGCCTGCTGACCCGCGATTCCCGCGGCAAGGAACGCAAGAAGTACGGACAGAAAGGCGCCCGCAAACGCTTCCAGTTCTCCAAGCGCTGAGAAGACAGTGGATAGTCATTAGTGGATAGTGGTTAGTGGTAGAATGGGACGGCACCACGAGGCGAGAGGAGGGTGATTGTCGGCGATTAGCATGAAGGAGCTGCTGGAGGCAGGCGTTCACTTTGGGCACCAGACCAAGCGGTGGAACCCGAAGATGAAGGAGTATATTTTCGGGGAACGTAACGGCATCCACATCATTGATCTCCAAAAAACCCTGAAGATGTTCAAGGAAGCCGCGCAGTTCGTGGCGGAGTTGGCGTCTGCCAACAAGATTCTCCTCTTCGTGGGGACCAAACGGCAGGCCCAGGAAGCGGTCGCGGAAGAGGCCAAGCGCTGCACCATGTATTACGTGAACCAGCGCTGGCTGGGCGGCCTGCTGACCAACCACGTCACGATTCAGAAATCCATCAAGCGGCTTAAAGAGCTGGAGGCGATGTCCACGGACGGGCGCTACGAGCTGCTCCCTAAGAAGGAAGTCATCAAGCTGGAGCGCGAGCGCAAGCACCTGGACATGAACCTGGCCGGGATCAAGGATATGCCGGGACTGCCGGACTCGCTCTTCGTGATTGATTCCCACAAGGAAGAGATCGCCGTGCGGGAGGCGCGCCGCCTGGGGATCGCCGTGGTCGGCGTGGTGGACACCAACTGCGATCCGGACTTGGTGACGCATCCCATCCCGGGCAACGACGACGCGCTGCGGGCCATCCGGTTGTTCACTTCGAAGGTCGCCGACGCTGTGCTGGAAGGCCGGCAGTTGGCGGAGGGCCGCGCCCTGGAAGAAGAGCGGCTGGCGTCGGAAGCCGCCTATGAGGAAGGCCGAGCGGAGCCCGCATACTCGGCGGGGTCGCCGGAGGCAGACGAGGAACCGTACGATACTTCGGAGTATCCGGCATCCCGCGAAATCTCCTAGGGATGCTTCCGGAAGAGCGTCCCGCACCGGACAAAGCCCTATATCGTTTGTCATTTTTTTCGGCATGGCGGGAGCCGTGCCCGGACATCGAATCCTCGCACCATTCCGAGAGACTCAAGAGGACACAGTAGAACTCATGGCGGATGAGATACCGATTACTGCCCAGCAAGTAAAAGAGCTGCGCGACAAGACCGGAGCGCCGTGGATGGACTGCAAGGCGGCCCTGATCGAAGCCAAGGGAGACATGGCGGGCGCCGAGACCGTGCTGCGCAAGCGAGGCCTCGCTTCGGCGCAAAAGCGGGCCGGCCGCG
>CAYWWM010000330.1:0-4033 GCA_964461735.1 uncultured Solibacteraceae bacterium
CAATGGTCTTCGAGATCATCTTCCGGGCGTTGTCCACGACCACCATGGTGCCGTCATCGAGATACGCGACGCCCTGATTGAACTCCTTGCCTTCCTTGAGAATGAAGACGCGCATGATCTCGCCCGGCAGCACGATGGGCTTGAGCGAGTTGGCGAGCTCGTTGATGTTCAGGACCTCGATGCCCTGCAACTGCGCAATCTTGTTCAGGTTGAAATCGTTGGTGACGATCTTGGCGCCGTAGGCCTTGGCGAGTTCGATCAACTTCATGTCCACGTCGCGCACGGCCGGGAAGTCGTCGTCCACGATCTGCACGTGGAGCGATGCGATCTTCTGAATCTTTTGCAGGATGTCGAGGCCGCGCCGGCCGCGGTTGCGCTTGAGCGGGTCCGGCGAATCGGCCACCTGCTGCAGCTCCCGCAACACGAACTGTGGGATCACCAGAACGCCGTCGAGGAAGCCCGTAGCGCAGATGTCGGCGATGCGCCCGTCAATGATGACGCTGGTGTCCAAAATCTTATAGGAACGCCTGCTCTCCTTCTCCGAACCGAACAGTCCGCCGAGCGCGGCCAGGTTGAGCATGTCGCCCTTGGCCGCTCCGACGACGAGGCCGATGTAGGTCATCCAGAGCATGACCAGAATCTGGAGAAACGACAGCGTGTTCCGCGGAAACACCGACTGGCCCAGAACCAAGCTCATGAGGTAAGCGCCGATGATTCCCAGTATGGAACCCACCGCGGCTCCGATCAGTCGCTTCAAGCTGGCGCGGCTCAGCCGCAGCTCGAACAGCAGGATGGCAACTCCGATTCCCAGGCCGGCCAGACCCGCCAGCCGTCTTTCCAACCCAAACGGTTCCAGGTAATACGAAGCCAGAGAGAGAACGAGCAAAAAGACTCCCCGCATAACTAGCCAATCGAACACGAAGATTCACCCCCTTCCTTTGTTCTAGGGAAGCGTTTCTGTGAGATTCGAAATGACGCCTGCAAAAAAATGGTCCGAATCTCGACAGCGCTGTGATGAAGACGGTAATCCGAACCGGTTTGTCCGGCGTCGGAAAAAGTCCCCGTGGGTGTGACCCGTTAGACCCGCGTACGTTCATATCCCAACTCCCTCAGCGAGTCTTGCCAACGAGAGTGTAGCACAAGCGCGAAACAGGTCCAACGGGAAGTTCCTTGGAGGATGATTGCCGCGAGGTGTAACGCGCCCGGCGATCTACCGCAGGTAGCGGCGCGGAACGCGTTTCCCGATGCTGCTCAAGATTTCGTGGGGGATGGTGCCGGTCATTTCGGCGATGTCCACGGCGGTGACGGCGCAATCGCCGCTGCGCCCGATCAGGATCACCTCTTCGCCGAGGGTCAACTGCGGGAACTCGGTGACGTCCACGAGGGTCAGGTCCATGCTGATGGTGCCGATGATCGGGGCGTAGCGGCCGCGGACGATCACGTGGCCGCGCCCGGAGAGGCGCCGGTCCATGCCATCGGCGTACCCGGCGGGCAGCGTGGCGATGCGGCAATCCCGCGGCGTGACGTAGCGGCCGCCGTAGCCCAGCGGCGTGCCCGCGGCCACCTCTTTGACGGCGATGACGCGCGTCTTGAAGGTAAGGATTTCCCGCACCGGCAGCGACCGGCAAACCGGCTCCCGCGCGCCTTCGGCCACTCGCACCGGGGCATGATACCCGTAGAGCAGCAGGCCGGGCCGCACCAGGTTGCCCCAGGATTCCGGGCGGCTGACGATGGCGGCGCTGTTCGCCTGGTGGCCGTAGCGCGGATGGATTCCGGCGCGGGCGAGCGATTGTTCGAAGGACCAGAACCGCGCGATCTGCTCGTCGGTGCGCTGGATCGTGAAATCCTCGGCCGCCGCGAACTGCTCGAAGAGACCTTCCAGCTCGACGTGCCGCATCCGGCGATAGGTCGCCAGAAACGATTCCACCTCCTGCCAGTGCAGTCCGAGCATGCCCATGCCGGTGTTGACCTTCAGGTGAAACCGGATGCGCCGGCCGGTGCGCTCGCCCCAGGCCTCGATGGTGGCGAGCTGGTCCTCCGAGTAGACGGCGGGAACGAGATCGTAGTCGGTCAAGGCGCTTTGCTCGCCCTCCCAAAATCCGGTGAGCAGCAGGATCGGCTGCGAGAAGCCTTGCTGGCGCAGCTCGACGCCCTCGTCGGCGGAGGTGACGCCGAACCAGTCTACGCCGGCCCCGGCAAGCGTGCGGGCCACTTCCGAGAGGCCGTGGCCATAGGCGTCGGCCTTGACGATGGCCATGATGGCGCGCTCCGGGCCGACGTGCCGCCGGATGATGCGGTAGTTCTCCAGGAGCTGGGGAAGGGAAATCTCAGCCCAGGTCGGGCGGGTCTGCGTGGCAATGCCTGGTTGGGTGGGGGTCATTCTTCGGCGTCAAATTCTTCCGCGAGGTTTTCGAAGCAAGTGTACTTGGAGAGGAAGGCGAGATGCACCGTATCGGTGGGTCCGTTGCGTTGCTTCTCGATGATGATCTCGGCGCGCCCGCGATTCTGCTCGGTGGGCTTGGAGACTTCTTCGCGGTAGATGAAGGCGACCAGGTCGGCGTCCTGCTCGATCTGGCCGCTTTCCCGAAGGTCGGAGAGCCGCGGGCGACCGCCGCGTTCCTCCGGCGCGCGGCTGAGCTGGGAAATGGCCACGAGCGGAACGTTCAATTCTTTGGCGAGACCTTTCAGGCCCCGCGAGATGGAGGAAATTTCCTGGGTGCGGTTCTCGAAGCGGCCCCGCCCGCTCATCAACTGCAAATAGTCTACGATCAGGAGGCTCAGGCCGTGCTCCGCTTGCAGGCGGCGCGCCTTGGCGCGCACTTCCGTGATGGAAAGCCCCGGCGTGTCGTCAAGAAAAATGGGGGCCTCGGCGAGGCGGCTGAGCGCGCCCGCCATGCGGGTCCAGTCCTCGCGGCTGGCGAACCCGCCGCGCAGTTTGTGCGAATCCACGCGGGCCTCGGCGCACAGCAGGCGCAGCACCAGCGCTTCGCGCGACATCTCCAGGCTAAAAATCCCGACAGGCTCCTTCTGGCGGACCGCGGCGTGCTGCGCGATGTTGAGGGCGAAGCTGGTTTTGCCCATCGAGGGGCGGGCCGCGAAGATGATCAAATCGGAGGGCTGGAGCCCTCGCGAAAGGTCGTCGAACGTGCGAAAGCCGGTCTCGAGACCTGTGACGCGCTTGCCGCGGTCGTGGAGCGCGTCAATGCTCTGGAAGCTGGTGCGGAAGATGTCCCCAAAGTGGACGAATCCTTCCTTGATCCGCTGTTCGCCGACCGAAAGAACCAGGCTCTCGGCGGCGTCCAAGACGTCCTCGGCTTCTTCGGCTCCCTCCAGGCAGCGCGCCGTAATCGCACTGGAAATCTGAATTAGGCGGCGCAGCAGCGCCTTGTCCTTGACGATCTTGGCGTAGTGCTCGATGTTGGCAAAGCGCGGCAGGCCGTCGGTGAGCGAAGCAATGTAGGCCGCGCCTCCCACCGCCTCGAGCTCGTTATTCCGCATCAGGTCTTCGGACAGCGTCACTAGATCAATCGGGCGGGAGCGGTCCGCCAGCTCCGTGATGCGCGTAAAGAGCCGGCGATGGCTATCGAGGAAAAAATCGTCGGGGGTGAGGTGCGAAGCGGCCTGATTGTAAGCGGCATTGTCGAGCAGTATCGCGCCCAGCACGGACCGTTCCGCGTCCACGTTGCTGGGGAGCCCCTTCACCAGGGTGGAATCGCGCGTCGCCATGGGAAACCAGTTTGAGCAGTGACGAGTGACGAGTGACAAGCGGAAAGCAAGAAGTTAGGGGTCTGAAGTCAGTAGTCAGTAGAAAAACGGGTTCTCGACGCTCCGATCCTCGGGATAAACAGGAGTTTCGGCGTTCCTTTTTGCTTGTCACTCTTCACTTGTCACTCTTCACTTGTCACTCGTCACTGTTCTTTCTCCGCCACCACGTGGACCGCGATGGAAGCCGTGACTTCGCGGTGCAGGCGGACCGGAACCTGATACTCGCCTAACTGCTTGATTGGGACTTCGAGATCAATCTTGCGCCGGT
>CAYWWM010000331.1:0-4030 GCA_964461735.1 uncultured Solibacteraceae bacterium
GGCTCACTTCGACGCGCCGATCCGGAAACGCCGGAGACGCGCCAGCACGGTGGCTCTGGCCTCCGCGCTGCAGGCGGCGTCTGCCAACGCGCCGATCAGGCAGGCGACGAGGAGGGCGATGAAGACTTTCGCCGCCTGTAGGCCCCACGAAAGCATTTCTAGGTCGCCGAGGACCCAGAACACGTTGAAGCTGGCCCCCAAGGCGACGGCGCCGGAGACGAGCAACGAGGCCACAGTCTTTTCGGTGTATCGAATGACGGCGAGCGAGGTGAGCACCGTCGGGACCGCAAACACGGCTGCAGGCAGCTTCGCCTGGAAGAACCAGGAAACGTCGAGCGTGATCCAGCAGACCGTGTTGAGGGTCTCGAAAAGCGCCAGGGACCTGCGCCTGCCGGCGCTCCGCAACAACCGGAAGCCGCCCGCGAATTGGCTTCCTAACTCAGAAAATCTCCGGCACCGAGAACGTGAGCACGGCGTTCATGCGCTTGTCGGTGACGATGACTTCTTTGTTCTTCGGGTTCAGCGTGACGCCGCGGACCATCTGCAGAATCCCGTGCGGACCGCCGAGCGTGTATTGCGGCGGGACATCGCCGCTGGCGTCGAGGCTCCAGATGCCGACGAAGGACTCCGGCGTGGCCAGTTCCTCCTCCAAGGCCCCGTTCATGCTGGCGACGATCTTCCTGGTCGCGGAGAGAATGGAAAAGGGGCCGCCCAAGTCCGACACCATGCTCTTGGGTCCGCCGATGGCGCGCAAGGGCGCGGCGCGGCCCTGGGCGGTGCGCTCGAAGATTTGAAGCTGCGGCTGCGCCCGGCCGTTGACGATCGGCTCCGCAAACAGCACCAGCAGGTTGTTGACCGGGTCCACGGCCAGCGCGTTCGACCGCACGTTTCCTTCCGGCCCTTCGAGCACGCGAATGGGAGCGACGTTGCCGTTCGCCCGCCGATCAAACACCAGCACCTTGGTTCGGATCGGCACGAAGATTTCGTCATGCACGGGATCCACCGCGAGGCGCTGCGGATCGGTCAACTGGGTCAGCGAGCCTTGAATCACCCGACGCGGGCGCTGCTCGCCGTTGGCGTCGCCGGGGAACGTCAGAATCGCCTGCGGCAGAGGAATCGGGACGAGAATCTCGTCGTGGACCTCGTCGTAGGCGATGGCGTGCATGGTGCGCCCCAGCAGCGTGGTCTGCCCTTCCAGCTTCCGAACCGGCCTGGCTCCGCCGTCCGCCATCCTGGCGAACACCGCAATCTGCGGATGCGCCACTCAGTTGGGCACCAGAATTTCCTCGCGCTTGGAGTCGTACGCCACCGGATGCGGGTTGCCGATTCCCAGGGCCGGCTCCGCGGCGGGGCCGCTGCGGATCACGCGCAGCGGCGGGGTGTCGCCGGAAGCCCCCCGCCGGTAGACCGTGGCGGAATGATTGCCGAAATTCGCCACCCATAGTTCGTTATTTTCCAAATCGAGGTACACGCCGGTCGGGTTCTGGATATTGGTCTTCGGACCTTTCAACACGCGCAGCGGCGCGACGTCGCCGCTGGCGGTGGCGCTGAAGTAGAGCAGTTCGTGGCCCATGTCATTGGCGACGATGATTTCGCCGCGCTCTTCGTCCATCACTAATCCGGCGGGCCAGTTCAGTTGCGTTTTGGGCCCCTGGATGATGCGCAGCGGCGCGACGTCGCCCGTCGCCTTCATCGGGTACACGGTAATCGAAGGCGGATAGTACCTGCCGGAGCCAGGCGCTTGCGAGCCGTCCGGCCAGTTCGCTTTTCCGGCGCCGCGTCCCCGGCGTCCGACGGCCGCGCCGGGAATCGTGTCGTGAAAACTGCCCTGATTGGTGACGAACATCAACTGGTTTTTCTTGTCAAAGGCGATGCCGTGGGGATCGGCCAGCAGCGTTTTGATGCCTTGCAGCAGGCGAAGGGGATGCTCGTCGTTCTGCGCGTATTTGTTGAACACGACGACCGAGTTATCGTGCTGCACGGTGAGGTACATCTCCTCGGCCGATTCGTCCACCGCGATCCCAAAAGTCCCGTGTGGCGTGGCGAGCTGGCGGGTCGGAGGCGTGTTGCCCCGCGCCTGCCGGTTGAAGATCACCAGCGTGTCCACGGTGTCGTTGTTCACGGCGTAGATGTCGCCGTTGCGCGGGTCTATATAGAGGCCGCATTGAAACTCGATCTTGGTGTCGAGGCCCCCGAGCATCCGCTTGGGTTCCGTCATGCGCGCGCCGGGAGGCGTGTTGGCGAGCCGGTCATAGACCAGGATCTGGAACAGGTTCTCGTCGGTCAGAACCACCTCGTTATTGGCCGGGTCAACCGCCACCGCGCTGTAGGCGGCGTAAGGGTCGCGGATGGTGCGCAGCGGCCTGCGGCTCGAAAAATCGTTGCGCCCGGCGGCATTTGAAGCTTGCCCTTCCTGCGGCAGCGCGGCGAACAGGCTGGCGCCGGCGCTCGCCGGAATCCACTCGCACATCGCCCCGTCCATCGTTGTGTGCATCGTGTTCATGGGGGGCAGCGGGACCACGGATACGAGGCGCTCCTCGCGGGCGATGTCGCTCGACGATGCTGGGAGGCCCTCCCGGAAGCCTCGGCTGAACAGAGCCATTGCTCCGAGCACGGCGAGCATTCCCACCATCCGTAGGAAGCTTGCTCTGCGATCCTGACGCTGCCCTAGTCCTCTGAATTGACCTCTGAGTCGGATGAATCGGAACATGGCCGGGTCCCCCTTCGCCAAGAGATTCGATGCAACCCCCGCTTGGATACCGATTCTATGCCCTCCGCGGGGGAGGGTCAAGGCAGATCGAAGTGAAGCAAAGGAAGCAGAGGAAGCAGAGGAGGTAGAGGAGAAATACGAAAGGTTGAGTTCTCGGGCGCGGGTTGCGGGGCAATCCTGGTTGTGGCAACGTTTCCAAGACGGAAGGGGACTCGATGGCGGACGAGAAACCGGAGCGGATCTCGGAAACACGTGCAGGAAGGCTGCGGCGGGCAGGGCTGTTTGTTCTGTTTAGCGCCGTCTTATTGATCCCCAAGATGCTCTCGCTGCGCCGCCGCCGCGCTCTGTGGAACGGCCTGCGGCTGCTGGCGGGAATCAGCGGAGCCCTGCTGGTTGCGGCCGCCACGGCGGCTGGGTTCGAACCGATCCGGCTGCTGCTGGGAAGCGTCGTCCTTCTTCTCGCCTTGCTCATTCCGGCGCAGAAGGAGTCCGGCTCCGTGGATGACAAAGCGCGCGAGCTGGGCGCGCTCGTCGTGCTGAACGGAGGACTCTACCGCAGCGGCGACCAAAAGCCCGTTCCCGTGCGCTTCTACCTTGCTCCGGAGCGCCTGCACGTCCTCGACGAGCGCGAGCGGCCGGTGCTCGAAATTCCGCTGGCGGAGATCGCCGCCGTGCGCGTCGCGGGCGAGAGAGCGGAGGGCGAGCGAACGCTCGTGATGGAATGGCGGGCCGGGAAGGCCGAGTTTTGCTACCAGGGTTTTTTCGCGGAGCACCTGGCGGAGGTCGCCCGGCACACCGTCGAGAGCCGCCTGCGGGCGAAACTGCGGGCGCTGCGATAAAGAGCCAAGAGGTTGTTGAGAAGTCCCGCAGGGACGGTTGAAAGTAGCCCAGCACGGGTTCGGCGGCTCGCCGGACCAAGTGCTGGGTGGCCGATGGATTGGTTTCCCCAGTCCCGCGAGGGACGGCTGAAAGATATGTATGGAACGACTTCAGCCGTCCCTAACGGGACTTACCTCGCCATGAATTTCATCCCAGCACTAACGTGCTGGGCTATTGTCAAACGTCCCTGGCGGGACTCGTCTCGCTTCCCGAGTCACTTTTCAACAAGCTCCTACCCCCCCCAATTCTCCTTGAGTGAAGAATCGGGCGTGCTGCGCCTCTGTGGTTATTAGTACCTATGCAATTAAATTCTTGCTGCCGCTGGCAGGAAATTTTTGAGCATATCGGTTTCAGCCAATGTTCACGGGCCTTCGGAGCTATTTCCGAAACGGCCCAACTTTTCGGAATCCGGAATCCGTCATATTGGGGGTTCGCCCCTAG
>CAYWWM010000332.1:0-4028 GCA_964461735.1 uncultured Solibacteraceae bacterium
CGGAACCCCGCTGCGGAGACTTACAATGCCTCCGACTCGCCAGCTTCCCAGGATTTGCGAGAAAACCCGAGCGAATGGCCCGGAATTGGGTCCGCCCGACGGAACGGTATAAAAGAAGTTGGTCGTGACCCGATGCCGGATGTTGAAATCCGAGAGCCCCCGGTCCGAGGTCCGAAGCAGGCCATACTGTTGGTTGCCGCGGAAAGTGAAGGAAGAGGCATCATCCACGGACTTGCTGTAGGTGTAAGTGGCGCGCAACGAGAGAGAGGCGGTCGCTCGGGTATCGGCTGAAATCAGCAGCGCGTTATAGAAGGACTGCGCGTCGCTGCTCATGAGATTGATTCCTCCCTGGAAGGCCGGATTCACCGGCCCGGCGTTAGGAGGGAAGAACAGCGATCCATCGTCGCGCACAATCGGAACCGGGAAGAGATTCGCCTCGTAGTTGCGCAGCAGGTGATTGCCTCTGGCTCCGACATAGCCCACCTGGAGATTGGAGTCGCCCGGCAGTCGCTGCTGGATCGTCAAGTTGTAGCGCAACATGGTGGGGCTTTCGATGCCTTGATAGTCGAGGTTCTGAGCTTGCAGGGGAAACCCAGGCTCGGTGGCCGCCAGCACGGGGCACGGAAAGTTTGTCGAGGAATCGAAGCCTGAAAACGCAGTCCCATTGGCTGCCGGTACGGCACAAGGGAACGTTCGGGAGGAATCGAAGTTAGTCCGCACGGCGATCCGATAGAACGGCAGGCCGCTTTTCAGGATGTCAAAGACGTACGGCATCAGGTGGTCGTAGTAAATGCCAAACCCCGCATTCACGCTCGTATCCCGGCTGCCACCGGGAGACCAAGCCAGGCCCAGGCGGGGCGAAAAATTCCGCAGCGAAGGATTTTTCTTCAAAACGGGGCCGACCGTTACGTCGGTGCTGCGAACCACATCGGCCAGGAAGGCATCTCGTCCGTACCGGTCACGGATCAGAGTGGTGAGCTCATAGCGCAGCCCCAGACTGAGGTGCAGGTTGGGCCGAAGCGCGATTTCGTCCTGTCCATACAGGCCCACCAAGGTCTGGCGGAATGCTTTCTTGTTGCTCGATCCCGGCAGCGCCACGGTCAGCGAGGTCCCCTCCGGCCCGCCCTGGAGGAAGCTGTCGAGGCTGTTGAACGCCCACTCGGCACCCTGGCTCGAACCGGAAAAAATATCCGAGCGGTAGCGGTGCACTTCCACTCCAAACTTCAGGCTATGTCCCTCTTGTTGAGCCAGCACCTCTCCGGAAAATTGGAACGAGTTCGTGACACTCCCTGACGGCATATAGGAGACCGGCCCGAACGGACCCGCCCCGGGGATGGCGATCTGTCCAAATTGCGGGGCAGCGGCGACAAAAAACAACGAACGAGGAATCTCGATGGACGAAACGCTATTCTGGTCGTCCACGGGGCGCGTATAACCGAGACGGGTGGAAACCAACCGGCTGGGGCTGAAGATGTGACTGCCCACCAGGGTCAGGTACTGCTGGCGGGTCTGGAATCCCCTGGCAAAGGCGAAGGTGTCCTGGCCCTGTCGGCTGGTGGCGTCATCAAAGGTATACCGGCCAAACAGACTATCCCGGTCGGAAAGCTGATGATCGAGCCGGATGGTGAAAAAATTCTCATTGGTGGGCAAAAACTGCGGCGAAGAATTCTCCGCAAATCCTCCCCCGACCCGGATCGAGTTGGGGAGCGGCATCACGCTCGGATCCAGGTAGGGTTTCACGCGGGGGTTCACGGTGACGGTCCGAATCGGCTGTCCGAAGCGGTCTGTAATGATCCCCCGCCGGGCTTCCGCGTCCACAAAGTTATCAATCTTCGTCTCGTTCAGGCGGTCGCGCATCGCCTCAAAGCTCCCCATGAAATAGGTCTTCCCTTTGCGGACCGGCCCGGTCAAGGTGAATCCAAACTGGTTGCGCTTGAAGGGAGGAGGATCGGTCCGAAAACCCGGCCGCAGCCGGTCCCGATCAAAATAGTTGGGGGCGTCGAGCTTGCTGTTGCGAAAATACTCGAAAAACGATCCGTGAAATTCATCGGACCCGGAGCGCGAAATGGAGTTCATCACGCCGCCGTTGTTCCGCCCATATTCGGGCCCGTAGTTGGCGCTGAACACCTGGACCTGGAAAACCGAATCGGATCCCAGTTGCACGCCGGCCGCGCTGCGGGGCGGGCGGTTCTGCGCATCCATGATGTTCGTGCCATCCAAGAGAAAGCTGTTGGATTGGGAACGGCTGCCGGAAAATGTGAGACCCCCTCCGCCCACTCCGCGGGATGCGGAAGCCGAGGAGGGATCGGACACGCCGGCATCCAGCGTGACCAGCTGCGTATAGCTGCGGCCGTTGAGAGGCAGCCCGGTCAGCAGGCTTTCCGGGATGAGATTGGGTTTGGCGCTCGGAGAACTTTCGGCCGGGCTGTTCTCCTCGTCCCGGGCGGGTGGCTCTCGCTCCTGCGCCGGCAACCCGGTCGGAACAAGGAAAAACAGCAGGATCAAGTAAGTGAGTGCGATTGGCAAGCTATGACCTACTGTTCGACCCGATAACCCCACCATGCAGCAAACTCCACACTGCTTCTGGGGAAGCCGGGATGTCGCTCGGGATTCCTTCCACCTCAAAGCATACGACAAAAGTTCCCTGCGCTCAAGCTCACCCCGGTTGGCGAAGCGCGGAGCTGTCATTGCTGGGGGTTCTATTGCCTCAGCGACAGGCCGATCAGCGGCCAATAGAGCGGAACCAACAGAGCCAGGATTACCCCTTCCACGACCGCCAGCGCCAGTCCCACCTTGATCAGGTCTTTGCTTTCGAAATATCCAAACGAGTAGCCCATCATGAGCACCGAGGACTGGTAGGCGAAGAGCTTGCCGCCCGAAGCGAAGTTCCACATCATGGCGAAGGCTTGCGGGTTGAACCCGTTGGTCTGCGCGTAGTGGAGGATCACCGGCAGCGAGGTGCTGAGCATGGAGACTTCGCTGGCCAGGAAAAAATGATACCCGAATCCGGTCCAATAGAGCACCGTGGCGGAGATCAGAGGGTTTCCGAGCAGCGGCGTCATCCAGGACATCATGGTATCGGTCAGCACGCCGAGCGCCTGGGTCTGGATCAGGACTTCTCCCATGCCCAGCGCCGCCGCCGTAAACACGATCAAGAGGAGATTCACCTGCCGGATGTCTTTCGTCGTCAGCGCGCCGACCTTGGGCAGGGTCAGCGCAATCCCCACCGCGAGCGCCACCACGGCGGGATCAATGTGGTGGAGCAGATCGGTGGACCACAGACCAATCGCCAGCAGCAGCCACAGCAGGGTCCTGATTTCTACCGGCGTCCAGGGACCCATCTTCCGCAGTTCCTCCTGGACATACTCGCGCCCGCCTTGCAACTCCTGCGTCTCCGGAGGATAGAGCCGCAGGCCGATGAGCCAGAGGGCAAAGATGGTGAGCAGCGTCGCCGGCAGAAACGCGAGAAAGAAGGGAGTCCAGAAGATCGCCGTGCCGGTCAGCCGTTCCACCATTTCGCGCGTGAAAATGCTGGCGACTCCCGCCAGGATCATTTTGTTGAACAGACCACAAGCGCAGGTGATGATCACAAAGAGACCGCGGCCGATGTTGCTCAGGCGATCCACGCCAAACGCCGCCACGATGCCCACTAGGATCGGAGCGATGATGGCCACCTGCGCCGTCCCCGAGGGAACAAAGAAGTTCAGCAAGAGGGCCAGGAGAATGGCGCTTAAGAGGAGTCGGGAGTACGACATCGAACTGCCGAAAGAGTGCATTACGAGATAAGTGGTCCATCCCGCGATATTGCCAATGCCAAGGGTTAGTGACACATCGATATCTCGGGAACCGGACAGACTCCAGGTCAATATCGCAACCAGAAATCCAACGCTCAGAGAAAGCCATATGTTGATGAAACGCATGACCAGGAACCCGATGCGCCGTGCCAGCCCCGAACGGGCCGCAGCCTCCCCAATCAACATCCCGCCGTAGAGAAACCAGGGGGCGCTCCTCGCAAATCCGCTGAAGGC
>CAYWWM010000333.1:0-4025 GCA_964461735.1 uncultured Solibacteraceae bacterium
TCGAAGCGGAAACGCGTCAGGTTCCCGGTATGGCAGTGGATGCACTCTTCGCTGACCAGCTCCACCTGTTCGGGCGTTCCGGGCAAATTCCGCAGCCAATCCACCGAAGTGACGTGTTCATCAAAATTCTGGGCCGGTCCGATCTGGAAATCCACGCGAGTTTCCTGGCCCGTCCTGATCTCCACACCTTCTCTGCGCGGCTCTTCCAACCCGTCGGCGCGCGCAATCTCAACGACGTATCGCCCCGGCTCGAGCTTCGGGAACCGATACTTGCCCTGCGCATCACTTACAACGTTGTACGCGATGTGGCTCTTTTCCTTGGCCGCCCGCACCACGACGCCTTCGAGCAACTCCGCCTTCTTGGAGCTGACGATTCCGTTCAGCGAGCTTTCGGGAAAGGGAAACGTCGGGACTTGGGAAGAGAGCGGATGTGTGCTCATCATCCCCACACTCAAAAGGATAAGGCGCGTCAGCGTACGGAATCTCATCGGGTTTCTCCTCGCTGCCCAAGCCGAGCGGGCTTGATGCCCAATCTCGCACAACAGATGCTTTCTGTCAACGAAAATCAAGCATGGAGCACACTGTAAGCGCTTGTTTTACTGCCGTTTTGAGCTTGACGTGCCCGTTCTGCACTGACTACACTTGGGCCACGGTCGTTCGGGACAACGGAGATCACGGAGGGGTTTATGCTTCCTACATTTGGCTCGCGACGCAATGCGAGGGGGAGTTTGTTGGTTGCGGTGATTGCGGCGGCCCTTGGGCTGCTGTTTGTGAGACAGGTGCGGGAGCAGGATTTTTCTGCCGCCTCTCAGGCAGCAGGGCGAAGGCCAGCAGGCTATGCCCAACTGGTTTCCTCCGAACCATTGCCACCAATAGAGGGGGAGATATGCCAGTGGGTCCCGGCCAGCGCTGGAGTAAGCCTGGCAGCGTCACTGCAGCAGACACCGGCGGCGGATCGCGCCGGCGGATCTACGGACGTGGACCGCGCTCCCGTCCGGGTGCTGCAAGACGCCAACCCAACTTTTAGCGCGATTGCCGTCGAGCCCGAAAGCAACATGCTCGTCATGACCGACGAGAACCTCTTCCGGGTCATGGAATACGACCGGCGGGACAACACGCCCCCTCAGGCCCGGCTGACCGAGCCGAAGCGAACGATCGGGGGGACGCTTACCAAGGCCGAGATGATGTGCGGCGTCTACATTGATCCCAAGACGCTCGACACTTACGTTGTGAACAATGACACTCAGAATTGGCTGGCCGTTTTTCCCAAGAATGCCCAGGGGAATGTCGAGCCGAGCCGTTTTCTGGCCGTTCCCCACGGCGCGTTTGCGATTGCCGTGGATGAACAGCGCCAAGAGCTTTTCATCACCATCCAGCACAACAATGCCGTGGTGGTGTACCGCAAAGCGGCTGCGGGCGAGGAAGAGCCGCTGCGGGAGATTTTCGGAGACGACACCGAACTCGAAGACCCGCACGGCCTCGCGCTGGACATGCGGCGCAACCTGCTGTTCGTCAGCAACCACGGCCACGGACGCTATCGGGAGCGGGGCGGCGGGCAACTGGCGATCGGCCGGGATCCCGTGGCTGAGAACCGCTCTGCGCGGCAGTTTCTGATCGGCTCGGGATACTTTGCTCCTCCTTCCATCACGGTCTATTCTCGAGACGCGCAAGGGAACGTCGCGCCCCTCCGAACCATCGAAGGCCCCAAAACCCGCCTCAACTGGCCCTCGCACTTGGCCGTGAATGAAGAACGCGGGGAACTCTATGTCGCTAACGACATAGACGATTCGATCCTGGTTTTCCGCGTGACCGATCAAGGCGATGTATCCCCGACCCGCATGATTCGGGGTCCGAAAACCGGTCTCAAGAACCCCGCCGGACTGGCCGTAGATCTCAAGAATCGGGAAGTTTGGGCCACGAACATGGGGAATCATACGGCCACTGTGTATCCGCTGTTGGCGGACGGGGACGTGCCGCCGCTCCGGACGATCCGCAGCGGAGCCACGGATGAACCGGCGCTGCTCATCGTCAATCCCGGCGGGGTCGGCTACGACTCCCGGCGCGAAGAGTTGCTGGTGCCGAACTGAGTGGGCCACCCGCAGATCGCGGCTTTCGCCAGGATGGCGAAAGACTCCACGCCTCCCAACCGAGTGATTGCCGGCCAAACCACCCGGCTGAGCCGTACGATGCACGACATCCGCTACGACCCGGTCCATGACGAAATTCTGGTGACCAATCCTTTCGCCAGCGCCATCCTGGTGTTCCGAGGCGCGGCGCAGGGCGATGAGGCTCCGATTCGCATCATCCAGGGCCGCAACACAACCATCGGCGACGTGGACCGCCTGGATGTTGACCCGATCAACAATGAGATTTACATACCCAACCGGGATGTGAGCACAGTCCTGGTCTTTTCCAGAACGGCCAACGGCGACGTTGCTCCCATCCGCATTCTGGGAGGAGATAACACGCAGCTGGGAAGAGGCATGGCTTCCGTTTCCGTAGACCCCGCGAATAATACCTTGGTCGTCGCGCACAACTCGCGCGACGGCATTCTCACCTTCAACCGCTCCGACAGCGGAAACGTGAAGCCTCGCACCATCGTCAAGGGGCCGAAGTCGGGCATCATCCGCATTAACCAGATCGCGCTGAATCCGCAGCGCAAGCTGGTGGTCGCGGCCCAGCCCGGCGTCGGAGAGCAGATGGAGCCGGAAGGCGCTTTCGTCGGCGTCTGGAGCTACGAGGACAACGGGGATGTTCCGCCGCGCTGGAAGATCAATGCGGGGACCTCGAGCACCTTGAAAAAGCCGCGGGGCGTGGTGCTGAACCCGAAGCATCGCGAGATCATCGTCGCGGACATGCGACTCAATGCGGTGCTGACGTTCTATTTTCCGGAGATCTTCTAAAGGCCGCATCCAGCTCCAACTCGGCCGTCATTCGTTTTCCTAATCGCTCCCAAACGGGGCTCCACTCCCACGGGGGCAATCGCCGCCGGCTACACGCTCGCCTATCTGCTACTGGAAGCAGGCCGCACGCCCTGATTGCAACTGATGCTCACCATCATCACCGGAACCACCCTGGCCAGATCCTTGCCGAATCCTCTTTCCCCACCTCTTCCGCTAACCGCTCACGTCCGAGGCAATCGAGCCCGCCCACGACGCCGTAACCCGCGCAAGCTCGGCGATCACGTCCGTATCCATCCTGCCGGAACTCTTCAGAACATGGAAGGAGTGATCCGCCGTGTCCACAACGTGAAGCGTCGCGCGATCTCCAAGCCTGTCGCACAGCGGCCGCAAGAGAGACAAATCCGCAAACGTATCCCGCGTGCCCTGCAAAAAGAGCATCGGCATTCCAACTAGCTCCAAATGCTCCGCGCGCTTCGTATCCGGTCGACCGGGCGGATGCAGCGGAAACCCGAAGAAAACCAACCCTCGGACGCGCCGCACCACATCCGTCTCGCCCAAGCGATCAAAGTCCGCGAGCACATGCGACGTCATCCGCCCGCCCAGCGACTTGCCGCCGGCAAGCATCGGCAAATCCGGCGCCGCCTCCGCCGCCACAGCAATCGCCGCCCGTACCGTAGCCTGAAGAACCGCAGGCGCATCCGGCCTCCCGCGCCGCTGCTCCATGTACGGAAACTGGTACCGGAACGTGGCGACCCCCACACCGGAAAGCTCCCGACAAACATCCTCCATAAAGCGGTGTCGCATCCCCGTGCCAGCCCCGTGCGCAAAGACAAGCATCCACCGCGCCTCGCTAGGCCGTTCCAGCACCGCCGAAACCTCACCGACAGATTCCGACACCCGCACCCTAAGCTCACTGGTCATAGCTTCCCAGAGGTCACCTCATTGGGGGCCGTGCGCGTGGAATCCACCGAGGTACGCTGTGACGGTACTCCTCGTACGAGGAGCCGAACTTCCTCGCCAGCACCGGCTCTTCGTACCAGAGAACAAATGAGTGGACCGCCAGCCAGACGATGGAGGAAGAGGGGCGACGGCATCGTCGCCCCCTCATCGTCAGGATGAGTT
>CAYWWM010000334.1:0-4025 GCA_964461735.1 uncultured Solibacteraceae bacterium
ACGCCGCTCGAGCCGCGCAAGATGGAATGGCTGCTCGCCGAGCTGGCGCAAACGCGCCTGCCGATGAGCTGCCCGCACGGCCGGCCCGTCGTGCTCAAGTACGCGATGCGGGAGATTTTGAAAGCTTTTCATCGCATCTGAGGTTCATGGAAGGAAATTCCAAAATCCAAATCCCAAATTCCAAACAAATTCCAATGACCCAAACTCCAAATTCCAAACCACAACCACAACTCGCCGGGGGAAATTGTTTGGAATTTGCAAATTGGGATTTGGAATTGGGGGTTTAGCATTTTCTTTCAATAAGGCATGGAGGTTTCTTGCGGAAGCGGCTTGTAATCGCCATGGACGGCCCTTCGGGGAGCGGCAAGAGCACCGTGGCGCAGATGCTTGCGGGGCGGCTCGGCTACTCCTTCGTCGAGTCGGGAGCAATGTACCGCGCGGTGGCCCTGCTGGCGCTCGAAGGCGGCGCGGACTTGAACGACGGCGAGGCGCTGGGGAAGATCGCGGCGGAGGCCGGTATCCGCTTCGTCTCGCTGGCTTCCGGCAACCGGCTGCTGCTGGGCGAGCGGGACGTCACCGAGGCGGTCCGCTCGCCGGAGGTCACGGAAGCCTCCTCGCGCGTCTCGGTCCATGCCGCGGTGCGCCAGGAGCTCGTGGCGCGGCAGCGCGCGCTCGGGCGCGACGGCGGCGTCGTCATGGAAGGCCGCGACATCGGGACCAAAGTGTTTCCCGACGCCGACCTCAAGATTTTTCTCGACGCCGCGCCGGAGATTCGCGGCGAGCGGCGCTTCCGCGACATCCCGGCACGCCGGGAAATTACCCAGGGGCGCGTCTCGCAGGAGATGGCGGAGCGTGACCGGCGCGACCGCGAGCGCGAGCTCTCGCCCCTTGTTCCGGCCGCCGATTCGATTTACATTGACACGAGCCGGATGCGAGCCGACGAGGTGGTCGAGCGGATTCTGGCGCTGGTGAAAGACAAGATACATTAGCCACAGAGGCACCGAGACACAGAGCTAATCAGGAGAAAAGCCAAGATACTCTGTGCCTCTGCGTCTCGGTGGCGAACAAGAAAAGGAGATAAGCGAATGGCGGACGGAAGGAAGAAAGACTGGAGTTCGCGCAACGCCGGCTCGGGAACGTTTATTATCTCGAAGCCGAAGCGCAAGAAAGCGAAACTGCGCAGCCACCGCGTCCACAACGTGCGTCGGGCGCGGTAGTCTCAAGCCAGGGCGCTGTGTAAGCGAGGCGGTCAGAAAGGCCCTCCTCTTTTTGACGAAGGAGGTCGCCTTTGACTATAATGACTATCATGACTATATTGGAGGGACGATGCCCAAGTCAGCTCGAAAATGGGCTGTGGCGGAGGCCAAAGCGCAACTGAGCGCCCTCATTGACCATGCCCTTACGGAAGGTCCCCAGACCATTACCCGCAGTGGCCGCGAGGCGGTCATCGTAGTTTCGGCGGAAGAATGGGAGCGCAAGACAAAGCGGAAGGGCAACCTGGCGGAATTCTTTGCAGGCTCTCCCTTGCCCGGTTCGCGTCTGCGAGTCCAACGCCCGAAGGATCGTGGTCGCGGGATTAAATTGTGAATTACCTCCTCGATACGAATGTGGTATCGGAGTGGGTACGGCCGCGGCCGAATTCCAGCGTCGTGCGCTGGCTTACCGAAGCTGATGAGGACCGCGTCTGCCTCAGTGTGATCACTTTCGCGGAGGTTCGCCGAGGAATCGAAAAGATGTCCGCCGGACGGCGCCGGGAAGCGCTGCTATTGTGGCTTCAGGTTGAGCTTCCGACCCGATTCGAAGGCCGGATTCTCGGGGTGGATCGGGTCGTCGCGGAAGCTTGGGGGACGCTGATGGCAGCCAGTGCTAAGTTGGGAGCGAACCTCAACTCCATGGACGCATTTCTCGCAGCCACCGCCGCAGTTCACAGCCTTACCCTTGTCACGCGAAATACGAAACACTTCGAGAGACTGGGTATACCCCTTCTGAATCCATGGGCCGAAGCCCGTTTGATGTAATAACGAGTCGCGCTATGGCGAGCAAGCTCAAGACCGCCTCCGAAGTCGTGCGGACCATCCCGGACGGAGCGCACATTGCGCTGGGCGGGTTTGCGATTGCGCGGAACGTCCTCACCGTCGTCCACGAGCTGATCCGGCAGCGGAAGCAGAATCTCACGCTGTCGCAGTGCGTAATGGGCATGGACACGGACCTGCTCGTTGGGGCGGGCTGCGTCAGCCGCCTGATGGTTGGCGGCGGCTCGCTCGACCGCTTTGGCCTCGTCAACTGCGTGAACCGCGCGCGGGAGAGCGGCCAGGTGGTCTCGCTCGACTACAGCAGCCTTTCGGTCTGCTTCATGTACCTGGCCGGCGCGCTCGGGCTGTCATTCATTCCGATCAAATCGCTGCTGTCATCCGAAGTGCTCGACCGGCTCGAGCGCGGGCCGGGGGCCGACACGGTCCGGCGCATGAAGTGTCCCTTCACGGGCGAGGAATATTTGTTGCTCCGCGCGATCCAGCCGGATGTGTCGCTTGTTCACGTGCAGGCCGCCGACGAAGAGGGTAACTGCCACATCCACGGGCCGCGCTGGGAGAACGAAGAGCAGGCCAAGGCGGGCCGGCGCGTCATCCTGATCGCGGAAGAGATCGTCCCCACGGACCTGATGCGGCGGCATCCGACGCGGACCGTCATCCCCGCGCACCGCGTCGAGGCCGTGATTCATCAGCCGTTCGGGGCGCATCCCACCGCGGTCTATTCCTGCTACGACTACGACGCCGAGCACCTGCAGCTCTACGTCGAGCACGCCCGCGACCCGCAGCGCATCGGCGACTACATCGAGAAATACATCCTGAGCACGCGGGACCACGCCGGGTATTTGGAAAAAGTCGGCGGACAGGCGAAGCTCGATAAACTGAAGGCGGACCCAGTGCTGGGGTATTGAAGTAGCCACGGCAAGTTGTTTATGCCGTGGGTTTGTTCCTGAGAAAATTTCTACGATGGAACCAGCGCGCACCACCGAAATCATGGCCGTAGCCGGAGCGCGAGAGCTGCGGGACGGGGAAATTGTCGTGGTCGGCCTCGGGCTGCCGCAGGTGGCTTGCGTGCTGGCGAAGCGCACGCACGCGCCGGAGCTGACGTCGCTGCTGGAGATCGGCGTGGTGAACATGAACCCGATTGACACGCCGGTGGGGCTCGCCGACTCGCGCATCTTTCACGGCGGAACCTGCTGGAGCGGCTTTCTGGACGTGCTGGGAATGAATCTGCATCGCGGCGTGGTGGACGTTGGATTCCTGGGCGCCCTCGAGCTCGACCGCCACGGCAACATCAATACGACGCTCCTCAAGGAAGACTCCGGCAGGATTCGGTACTTCAACGGGAGCGCCGGCGGAAACGACGTGGCGTCGCTGGCGAAGCGCGTCATCGTGATTCTGCGGCACGAAAAGCGGAAGCTGCCTCTGGCGGTGGCGCATCTCACCAGCCCCGGTTTCGCCGGAGGGGGGACGCGCGCGGCGCTCGGGCTGCGCGGCGGCGGGCCGCACCGCGTCATCACCGACATGGCCGTGCTCGGCTTCGACGCCGAGACGCGCGAGGCCGCGCTGCTCTCCGTTCATCCGGGAATCAGCGCGGAGAAGGTGCAAGAGAATACCGGCTTCCCGCTCCGAATGCCCGCCAATGTCACCGAAACGCCTCTGCCCACCGCCGAGGAATTGCGCCTGCTGCGCGAAGAAATTGACCCGCGCGGCGTCTATTTGCGGTAAGCTTTCTTCTTTTCGGAATTCATCTCGCAAGCGAGGGTAGCCACGGCATGCCTTCTTATGCCGTGGGCACGTTCCGGGTGCGCTTCCGGCGAAAAACCCACGGCACAAAAGACGTGCGCTGGCTACCGGGGCGAAGATTTTTTCAGGAAAGCGGGGGAACCGTGGTTTACGACATTGAGCTGAACTCCGTGGCGCACTATCCGGCCGACGGGCTCATGGAGCTGGCGCCGCTGGTCGAGGACGCCGGCTTCGGAACCTTCTGGAAGGGCG
>CAYWWM010000335.1:0-4012 GCA_964461735.1 uncultured Solibacteraceae bacterium
CCGATCGAGGCCGCCGCCAATCCCTTGCCGAGCGAGGAAACCACTCCCCCCGTTACGAAGACATATTTCAAGCTCATTCAAAATCCTCCGTCGCGGAACCCCAGCCGCTCAAAAAGCCGCGCGTTCCAGGCGCACGGGGCCCCATTCTCTGGCGCCGTTCCTGGATGCGAGTGACGTTCGCTTGGTCGTGAAAGAAGGCAGTGTGAAAGAGAGCCGAACTGACTTTCGCGTGTCCAATCCGGGCTGGAACCTGCTGCCTGACATCCCGGGATTTGATTTTACCATAGCTTGTATCGGTTCTCTCGGGAATTCTCGGCAGAATTCACTTGCCTTCGATTCTGCGCTCCGATTACGCTGGCGGTGGAAGACCCGTGCGCGCCCGCGGCGCAATGGCGCGCTGTCCCATATCCGAGCGTGCAGGAGGGGCCGATGGAGTTACGGCAAGGCAGATCAGGAAACATTCTGATGCGGGCGATGCGTCTGGGGATGCTGGTCCTGCTTTCCCTGGCGGGAATGACCGCCCCGCTCCCGGCGCAAATCACCAACACCAACGACACCGACGAGGATCGCATGCGGCTCGGGACGACTCCGATCAAGCCGTTCCGCATAATCGGCAACGTCTACTACGTCGGCGCCGTACGCGTCTCTTCGTTTCTAATCAAGACTTCCGACGGATACATCCTCATGGACACCGGATACAAGGAGACCGCCCCGATTGTGCGCGACGGCCTGGCTGCGCTCGGCGTGAATCCGCGCGACGTAAAGATTCTCCTGAGCAGCCACGGGCATCAGGACCACGTCGGGGGTCACGCGCAGATCAAGGAATTGACCGGGGCGCGGATTCTGGCCTCCGAGGGCGACACCCCGGCCATCTCGACCGGCGGCCGCCCGAACGGACCCACCGTCGTGAAAGTGGATGGGACCATTCGCGACCGGCAGCAGGTCACGCTCGGCGACGTGACTTTGACGGCTCACCTGACGCCGGGCCACACCCGGGGATGCACCACTTGGACCATGACGGCGGAAGAAGCAGGCCGGAAATACAACGTCGTGTTCATGTGCAGCGCCAGCATCAATGAAGGCGCGCGCCTCACCGGCGACCCCGCCTGGCCCACCCGCGGCGACGATCTGGCCCGCAGCATCGCGCGCATGAAGGCGCTCCCCTGCGACGTGTTTCTGGGACCGCACGGCTTCTTCTTCAATTTGGTGGAAAAGGTTCAGCGCATGGAACGCGGCGAGACCCCGAATCCGTTCATTGATCCCGCCGGCTACCGCGCATACCTGGCCCAGGCGGAGAAGGTCTACCACGAAACGCTGGCGCGCGAGCGCGGCGGGCGGTAATGGGCACCGCACGGACGGTCGTTACCCCTGGTTCCCATCACGCCGGGGTGGTTTCTCTGCCCCGCCCGCTCTACTTCGGCGTAAATGGGGAGGATTGCAAACTCCGATCATCTCTGGTTCTGGTTCGATTGGGGTTTTTGCGGAAGGGCGCACTCCTCTCCTACTACCCGACCGAAAGAGCTTCGGTGATCGGCCACAAGACGGTATCCGAGCCATGTGAACGGCCTCATGACGGGACAAGTTAACCATGCCGCAAGCATGGGATGCCCGGACGCGGCCAGAACCCTCCCTAGCGCCAAACTGCCGCCTAGCACGCGCCCATCCGCACAGACCCAGTGCATCTGGCGTGTGCTCCAGCGGAGCACTTCGGCCGGCAACTCGCCTTGAACCTCCTGGTAGGGCCGCGCTTGAAACGGCGCGCGCGCAAAATGACGCAGCCGGGTAACCATCGCCGCGCAAAAGCCGCACTCGCCGTCCCAGACCAACTGGTTGCGCAGCGAAGCCGGAAGAACCAGGCCCGGAAAAGCCTCCGGAACCTCCCGGAAGTGATGCCATCTGTTCCAGAGCGTCATTTCAGGACATCCTCTCGACACGCTACGTTGTTCAGTTGCCCGTAAAGGTTGTGCGGTCTGTGCTGAACTGCCTAAAAAGACCTCTGTAACAGGTCACGACCCCAGCGCCCCATCCAGCGCCCGCACGGCCCGCTCTAGGGCTTCCTCGCCGATCACCAGCGGCGGCTGCACGCGCAGCACGTTGCCGTAGGTTCCGCCCACGCCGATCAGGAAGCCCGCTGCAAGCATGCGGTCCTGAACGCGCTCGGCGGTCTCGGCGTCCGGCGTTTTCTTCTGCCGGTCTGACACCAGCTCGATCCCGATCATCAGGCCCAAGCCGCGCACTTCGCCGATGAGCGCGTGCTTAGCCGCGAGGCCGCGCAGGCGCTCCAGGAGTTGGGTCCCTTTCGCCTCCGCCTGTGCGGCGAGCCGCTCCCGGCGGATCACGCCGAGCGTCGCCAGCGCCGCCGCGCAGCACACCGGGTTCCCGCCGAAGGTCGAGAGGTGGTCGCCCGGCGTGAAGGCCCGCGCGATCTCCTCGCGCGTGGTGAACGCTGAAAGCGGGAAGCCGCTGGCGATTCCTTTCGCCGTCACGACGATGTCCGGCACCACGCCGTAGTGCTCGATCGCCAGCATCCGCCCGGTGCGCGCGAAGCCGCTCTGCACCTCGTCGGCGATGAAGAGAATGCCTTTCCGGTCGAGGATTTCCTTGACCAGTCGGAAGTACGACGGCGGCGGCACCAGGATGCCGCCTTCGCCCAGCACCGGCTCGGCGATGAACGCGGCCACGTGGCCCGAGGTGTGGAGGTCAATCACGCGCTCCAGGTCCGCGGCGCACTCCCGCGCGCACGTTTCCGGGTCGCTCCCGTAGGGACTCCGATAGGGGTACGGAACCGCCGCGAAAGCCACGCCGGGCAGATACGGCCCGCCTTTCTTCTTGCGCCTCCAGTTCCCGCTCACGCTCAGCGTCCCCACGGTGCGCCCGTGGAACGACATTTCGAGCGCTACGAACTCGGTGCGCCCCGTGTACTGCTTCGCCAGGCGCATCGCTCCTTCCATCGCCTCGGCCCCACTGTTGCCGAAGAACGACACGCGCAGGGCTTGATCCACCGCCGCGCCGGGTCCTTCCGGCGGGCTCGGCATGATGCCGGCGAGCGCCTCGGCGAAGTCCGCCGTGGCCCGGTTGTGGTAGAGGTAGGAATTGGTGTGCACCAGCCGCTGCATCTGCGCCGCAGCCGCCTGGATCACCGCCGGGTGGCAGTGCCCCGTGTTCACCACCGAGATGCCCGAGAACAGGTCCACGTACTCCCGCCCGTTCTCGTCCCACACGCTGGCGCCTGCGCCGCGCTCGATCACGATCGGTTGGACTCGCTTGAGCGCGTTCGTGTTCACGTGCCGCCGGTACTTTTCCTGGGTATTCATCCGTGTCCGACTCCCCGTCCTTCGTACTCCCGATTCTCCGACGCTTGATTTCGTGGAGATGACTATATTACAGTAGGGGCAGTTTTAGGGAGTTCCTTAGCCTGGATTATTAATGAGACTTCGAGTTGTGAAGATTGGAAGCGGCGTCTTTTCCGTAGCCCAGGCGTTTACGCCTGGGTTCGAGGAGGCTCACACACGCGGACCGAAGCCCCCTGAAGGGGGCTGCAAGAGAATGACTCGATTCCGTGTTCCCAGGCGTGAACGCCTGGGCTAGAGAAAAGGACGCGTTCCTGAGCGAAGTCCATGAATAATTCAGGTGAACTAGAGAAAAACGAGCGTCCCCAACGGTTGTGAGATTCATGAATAAGCCAGGTTAGGACATTTTTCGGAGCAAGCGAGGTCACCATGAAAACACGCACGGTTCTGGAGTTAGCGGCCGTCACGCTGGCGGCGGGGGTTCTGTACTGGGCATACCCCGAGGCTTCGGCGCAGTCGGGGCCGCAAGCGGCATTGACGGGAGTGGTCAGCTCCCAGGAAGAAGGCCCCATGGAGGGCGTGCTGGTGAGCGCCAAGCGCGACGGCTCCACGGTCACCGTGAGCGTCGTCACCGACCCGCAGGGGCGCTACCGCTTCCCGCAAGCCAAATTGGAGCCGGGGAAATACGCGCTCCGCATCCGCGCGGTCGGATATGACCTCGA
>CAYWWM010000336.1:0-4009 GCA_964461735.1 uncultured Solibacteraceae bacterium
CAGCAATTCAGCGAGAACATTCTCGAGTCCATCAACGTCGGGCTGCTGGCCGTGGACTTGGACGACCGCATTGACGCCGTGAACACGCCGCTCGAGCTGATGTATCCGCTGCCGTTCCGCGAATCGCTCGGCAAGAAGCTCGGCGCAGTGCTGCCGCCGGAGCTGATGGTCCAGATGGACCGCTTCCGCGAGGACGGCGAAATCCACAACATCTACCGGCATGCGGTGCGCGACGAACGGGGCGGGGAGCGCGTGTTCAACATCGCCGTGGCGCCGCTGCTCTCGAAGTCCTGCGACTCGATCGGTCGGCTGATCATCTTCGACGACGTGACCGACCGCGTGGCGCTCGAAGCGCAACTGGCGCAGGCCGAGAAACTCTCTTCGGTGGGCCTGCTGGCGGCGGGCGTGGCGCACGAGGTGAATACTCCCCTCACGGTCATCTCGACGCAGGCGCAGATGCTCGCCAAGCAGTTGCCGCAGGGCGAGCGGGCCTCGAAGATTCTCGAAAAGATCATCGGGCAGACCTTCCGGGCCTCCGAGATCGTGAACGGGCTGCTCAATTTCTCGCGCACGCAAGGCAGCGCCTTCGGGCCGCTGGCGCTCAACAAGATCATCTCGGACACGCTGCTCCTGCTCGACCATCCGCTCAAGGCGGCGCGCGTCGAGGTGGAGACGCTGCTCGATGCCTCGCTGCCGGCGGTGTCGGGAAGCAGCGGCAAGCTGCAGCAAGTTTTTCTGAACCTGTTCCTGAACGCCAAGGACGCCATGCCGCAAGGCGGACGGCTGCGCGTGGCGACCTGGGCGGAGAATTCCACCGTCCACGTCGAGATCAGCGACACCGGCGCGGGGATTCCCCCCGAACACTTGACTCGCATCTTCGATCCGTTCTTCACGACCAAAGGGCCGGGGCGCGGCACCGGGCTGGGGCTCTCGGTGTCCTACGGGATCGTTCACGAGCACGCCGGAAAAATCCAGGCGGAGAGCTGGCCGGGGCTGGGGACGCGCTTCCGCCTGGAGTTCCCGGCGCTGCAGACCGCGGTCCATGCGTAAGGGATTCGCCACCGAGGCACAGAGAACACAGAGAAGAAGAAGTCAGAAGTCAGGAGACAGGAGTCAGAAGAAAAGCAGCTGTGACGACATATTGATGTCGTTTCGCGTCGCCCTTCGATTTCTCTCATGCTTAAGTTTGTGGTAGATGAGGATATGCCGCGGTCCACGGCAGGCACATAGGACTGGTTGATGCGTCTTGAATGGGATGCCAGAAAAAGCCGTGAAAATCTTCGGAAACACGGAATCTCATTCGAGGAAGCGTCGAGCCTTTTCTTCGATCCTCTCTCGGCGACCGGTGACGACCCGGATCACTCGCTTAGTGAACGGCGTTCTGTAACCTTTGGCGTTACTTCGTCCGGAAAGCTTCTCGTGGGGCGCACATCGAACGAGGGAATGCGATCCGCATCATCAGCGCGCGCCGCATGACCCGTGCAGAAAGGAAGCTCTATGAAGAAGGCTAGAAAACGAACCGGGGACGAACTGCGTCCCGAATATAAACGCTCCGATTTCGGCGAATTGGTTCGCGGGAAGTATGCGGAGCGGCTGCGAGAGAAATCGAACGTGGTGGTGCTGGACCCGCGAGTCACAAGATTCTTTCCGAACGCCGCCTCCGTCAATTCCGCACTTCTCTCGCTGGCAGAAGTTGCCAAGCGGTCGGCACGCCTCGCTCGGACGCGCACTCACAGATAAACGGATCGCAGGATAGCCGGTAGCCGCCGGCCCGCCTTTCGTGCCGTGGGTTTGTAAAGCACTTGGAGCGTGCCCTCGGCACGGGCATCACAATGGACTAATGCCTCTTGGCCGTCACAACCTGTTCCAGAACCTCGCGGATGAAGCGCTGATAGGGAATGCCCCGTGCTCTGGCGCGGTGCTTGACGGCCTGCAGCAAAAGCTGGGGGAGCCGCATGTTTACGCGCGCCTCCTTCTTCTCGAATTCGAACCGGACGGGCTTGGCCCCGGAAAGGTCGTATGCGGTGAGGTCGGCGGTCGCGACGAAGGCTTCCGCTTCCCGGTCGCTCTTAAAGGTCGGGATTTTCTTTTTCATAGTGCTGAACTTCCTGGTTGTGCATATAGCGGGCGCTAATGGGCCGGATGTACCGCTTGCCTTTCTTTTCGCGAATCGTGAAAACGACGAAGACATGGCGCCCAGCCGCGGTTCTGCCGATGCCCCTGAAACGGGTCTCGGTCAGCGAGTGCCCCTCATCAGGCAGAATCATGACTGGCCCCCGGAAAAGGAATTCGATCTGCTCGGCCGAAACGCCGTGCTGGAGGCATTTGGCACGGTTCCCCCGGTCCCACTCCAACCCGGCTATCGGTCCTAGCATCTATGCAGCATTACATTTGTCCTCACAAATGTCAATACATCTGGGAGCAGGGAGTGTCTTAGTTTGACGCGAGGGCATGGCTTCACTTGGAATATTCATGAGACTTCGAGTTGTGCAGATCGGAAGCCGCGTCTTTTCCGTAGCCCAGGCGTTTACGCCTGGGTTCGAGGAGTTCCATAGCATGCGTAGCCCCCTTTCAGGGGGCGTATTTCTCTGCGCGGACCGAAGCCCCCTGAAGGGGGCTGAAAGAAAATGATTCGATTCCGAGTTCCCAGGCGTGAACGCCTGGGCTAGAGAAAAAAGGAACGCGCCGGGTGGGTTTTGGCGGTCGGATTTGGATTGGAGCAATCATGCCTGAATCCAAAGGTTCTCTCCTGGTCATAGACGACGAGCCGGAAATTCGAGAGAGCCTCGAAACGCTGCTCTCGATGGAGGGCTACGCCATCGAGACGGCGGCGGACGCGCGTTCCGGCGCCGAGCGCATGGAGCGCAAGCCCTTCGACCTGGTGCTGCTCGACGTGATGCTCCCGGACCGCAGCGGCCTCGACCTGCTCCAGGAGATTCGCGCCGCCAACCCCGCGCTCCCGGTCGTGATGATCACCGCGTACGGGTCGGTCGAGACGGCGGTGCAGGCCATGCGCCGCGGGGCGTCGAACTACATCACCAAGCCCTGGGACAACGAGCGGCTGCTCGCCGAGATCGGGACGCTGGTGAGCCAGCAGCGCCTCGCTGCGGAGAATCTCGCGCTCAAGCGGACGCTCAAGCAGCGCTACAGCTTCTCGCAGATCGTCGGCAAAAGCGAAGCGATGCAGAAGGTCTACGACCTGGTGACGCAAGTGGCGCCGACGCGCGCCACCGTGCTGATCCAGGGCGAGAGCGGCACGGGAAAGGAACTGGTGGCAAAAGCCATCCACGCCAACAGCCCGCGCGCCGAGCGGCTGTTCGTGCCGGTGAATACGGGAAGCCTGCCGGTGGACCTGCTCGAAAGCACGCTGTTCGGCCACGTGCGCGGAGCGTTCACGAGCGCGGTGGCCTCGAAAAAAGGCCTCTTCGAGGTGGCCGATCACGGCACGCTGTTCTTCGACGAAATCGGGACGGTGGGAATCGAGACCCAGACCAAGCTGCTGCGCGTCTTGCAGGAGCGCGAATTTACGGCGCTCGGAAGCACGGAGACGATCAAGGCGGACGTGCGCGTGCTGGCGGCCACCAACGTGGACCTGGAACAGCTCGTCCAAGAAGGCAAGTTCCGCGAGGACCTCTTTTACCGGCTGAACGTCATCGTGGTCCACCTGCCGCCGCTGCGCGAGCGCAAGGAAGACATTCCACTCCTGAGCGAGCACTTTTTTCGGAAGTTCTGCGAGGAGAACGCCAAGCCTCTGCGGGCGTTCTCCCCGGCCGCGATGCGCCTGCTGCTCGATTACGACTGGCCGGGCAACGTGCGCGAGCTCGAGAACGCCGTCGAGCGCGCCGTGGTGCTCTCAACGGACAGCGAAGTGGGGCCGGAGCTGCTGCCGGAGCAACTGACGCGCCACGGCAAGAAGGCCAGCCTCTGGCAGCCGCTCGGCGAGCAGCCGCAGGCGTCGCTCTTCGCAATCCTGGAGGAGTGCGAGCGGCGCATCATCACCGAGATGCTC
>CAYWWM010000337.1:0-856 GCA_964461735.1 uncultured Solibacteraceae bacterium
TGAAGCAGGACTACCCGCACCTGGTGACGTTCCGCCATTTGCAGCTCGCGCTGCGCGATCGCAACATCCCGCTTTCGGCGAAGGACCTCGAAAGCTATTTGAGCTACCTCGAAGAAGGCGGCTACGTTCGTTGCGAGCGGTTCTACGACGAAGCCGCGTCGCAGTCGCGCATCCTCGCCGCCGCGCTCACCGCGCGCGGGATTCTGCTGCTCGACAAGAAGCTCTCCGACGCGGGGGTTCGGTTTTGAGAGGTGTCAGGTGTCAGGTGTCAGGTGTTAGGTGTCAGGTGTCAGGGAAAAGGTGGTACCGGTAGCAGCCCCGCAGGGGCGGTTGATAGTAGCCCAGGACGCAAGTCCTGGGAGAGGAAAAAACCAACCATCCTGCGAGCCCCCTGGGGGCGGCTGAATCTGCGGAGAATAACCCGGGCGTGAACGCCTAACTCACCGAACTTCGAGGCTGTGCATGAATGGCCAAACCAGACCAACCCGACGCTCCCAAGCTCGGCGAGCAGTCGCAGTCGGTCCTGCACCGGATGCTCGACCGGCAGGAAAAACCGGCCGCGATTGCCCGCGCCATTCGGACGCGCACCGGAGAGCAGGTAACCGCCGATGCCGTCGAGCACTACGCCCGGTTCTACCACCAACGCCGGCAGAAGGAGCAGCAGCTCCGCCAACGGCTGGACGGGTTTCTCACGCGGATCGAGCAGGACGGCATTCACGTCTCCGACCTGTTGCGGGCCTTGCTCATCGAACGACTCCGCACCGCGGAGAAGGATGGCGTCGGAGCGGAACTGGACCTGCTGAAGCTCGAAGCTGTCTCTTATACACATCTCCGAGCCCACGAGACTAGGCATGAT
>CAYWWM010000337.1:866-3987 GCA_964461735.1 uncultured Solibacteraceae bacterium
CTGCTGAAGCTCGAAGAGGCCGACCGCAAGCGCGCCGAACTCCAGCTCAAGCAGCAGCAGGCGCACTCGTTGATCCATTACCGCGAATGGGACAGGGGACTCAAAGAGCGCAAACAAGATCTGGCCGAGAAACAGTTTCGACTCCAACGCAAAACGGCCCGCGCGCACTTCCAGGAGCTGGAGCAGAAGGCCCGCACCGGCCAGTCCCTGAGCGCGGACGAGGTCCGGCGCATTCGCGAAATTTACGGCCTGCCGGACGAGGAAGAGCGAGAAAAGTAGGCCACAGAGACACCGAGGCACGGAGAATGAAGAAGAAGACGGAAGATCAACCGCAGAGGGCGCAGAGACACACTCGGGAAACAGAAACCCCGGTGTCCTCTCCCGCTCGTCACCCGTCCCTCGTCCCTCGTCACTCTCTTGCGCAGGGAGACTCAGGGGAAAAAGAGAACCCGGTGTCCTCTCCCGCTCGTCACTCGTCACTCGTCCCTCGTCACTCTCTTGTCCCCCTCTACCCCTACCAGGAGCGTTGGGTGAAGGACGCGTCGCGCTTCAAGATCGTGGTGAAGGCCGCGCAGATCGGCTACAGCTTCGCGGCCGCGCTCGAAGCCGTGCTCGACTGCCTGGAGCATCGCACGCTCTGGATCGTGCTCTCGCGCGGCGAGCGACAGTCGCTCGAATTCATGGAGAAAGTCCAGCTCCACGCCCGTGCGCTGCGGAACGCCGACAGCGCGCTCTCGACTTCCTTCTTCGGGAACACCTCGATCACGCAGCATGAAATCGCGTTCCCCAACGGCTCGCGCATCATCGGCCTGCCGGCCAACCCCGACACCGCGCGCGGCTACACCGGGAACATGATCCTCGACGAGTTCGCCTTCCACCCGCACGACCGCGAGATCTGGGCCGCCGCCTTCGGGCGCGTCTCGCGCGGACTCGGAGACGACGCCCTGAAGCTCCGCGTCATCTCGACCCCCAACGGCCAGCGGGGCAAGTTCTACGAGCTGGCGAAAGAGACGGGGCTTGTAGAAGGAATTGGCCACAGAGACACAGAGGCACAGAGAAGCGAAGATAGAAGGCAAGACATCTCCGGTTCCGCTCGTCACTCGTCACTCGTCACTGGTCACTCTCTCTTCCCCGCTCGTCACTCGTCACTTGTCACTCGTCACTCTCTTTTCTCCCCCCATTGCTGCGACGTGCACCAGGCCGCGCGCCAAGGCTGCCCGATTGATATTCCGGCGCTGCGCCGCGCCCTCGGCGACGAAGAAACCTGGCAGCAGGAATACGAGTGCATCTTCCTCTCCGAGAGCCAGAACTACATCCAGCTCGATTTGATCCTCGCCTGCCAGCACGCGGATGCTTCCACCACCTTGCCGGTCTTCCCGAGCGGTAGCCACGGCACGGTTTCTGTGCCGTGGGCACTTTCCGGAACCAACCCACGGCATGAAGAGCATGCCGTGGTTACCACTCACCACTCACCACTCACGACTCACGACTCACCTGACCTCTTCTTCGGCTACGACGTGGGCCGCGTCCGCGACCTGGCGGTGCTGGCGGTCGTCGAGCGCATCGGAGACGTCTTCTGGACGCGGGCGCTGATCGAGATGCCGCGCGCGAAATTCTCCGCGCAGGAGCAGGCGCTGCGCGACGTGATCCCCCGGTGCAACCGGGGCGCCCTGGACTCGACGGGAATGGGCATGGAGATGGCCGAGCGCCTGGCCGAAGAGTTCCCCGGGAAAGTCGAGCCGGTCACCTTCACGCTGGCGCGCAAGCAGGACCTCGCCGTGCGCCTGAAGCGCAGCTTCGAGGAGAAGACCATACGCATCCCCGACTCCCGCGAGCTGCGGCGCGACTTGCAGGCCGTCAAGCGCGTCGTCACCAGCGCCGGCAACATCCGCTTCGACGCCGAGCGCACTGAGCAGGGCCACGCCGACCGCTTCTGGGCGCTGGCGCTCGCGCTCCACGCTGCCGCCCGGCGCCAGGGCGCCTTCGCCTCGCAAGGCATCGAGAGCCAGCGCGAATGGTATGCGCCACAATCGGGAGTAGGGACTAGTGAGTGGGGAATAGGGAAGAGCCACTCACCACTCACTACTCACCACTCACGACTCACGGAGCATTCTCATGGGCCTAACTTTGCTTAATCTCCAGTCCCCACTCCCTACTCCCCACTCTCCACTCCCCGCCTTGGAGGCCGCTTCCCCCGCGGAGCTGTTCGGGAACGATCCCTACGGCTACCGGCCGATCGGCGCGTATCGCAGCCTCGGCAGCACGCTCTCCCCGCGCGACCTGACTCCCGCCATGCACGCCCGCATGCAGCAGGTGGCCTACTACCTCTACCTCGCCAATCCGCTGGCGCACCGCATCGTGGAGCACACCACCAACTACGTGATGGGCGACGGCGTCGAGATCAAAGCCGAGAGCACGGCGGCGCAGCGCGTGCTCGACGCGTTCTGGGAAGACCCGGTCCACCGCATGGAGACCACCCTGCCGGAGCTCGTCAAGGAGCTCACCATCTTCGGCGAGCAGTGCTGGCTGGCGGCGGTGAACCCGGTGAACGGGCGCGTGCGCCTGGGCTTCCTCGACCCCGCCGAGATCGAGGCCGTCGAGTGGGGCGAGATCCAGCTCGACATCGGCGCGGGCGGGGTTCGGAATTCGGAATCCGCATTCCGCATCGGCGAAGGCGAGGTTCGGAATTCGGAATCCGGAATCTGGAATTCGGCATCTGGAATGCGGAGTCCCGACTCCGGCGGCACGGCGGTCTCCATCCCCGTGGCCGTCTGGCGCCGGCCCGCGGCGGGAGAGCCCGCCAACGGCGGGAGGCGCTTCCGCATCGTGCGCGTGGACGAAGACCCCGCCAGCCCGGACTTCGGACGGCTCGCCGGCGAATGCTTCTACTTCGCCATCAACAAGGCGCGCACCGCCTCGCGCGGCGTCAGCGACCTGTTCGCCATCAGCGACTGGCTCGACGGCTACGACAAGATGCTCTTCGGCCTCATTGACCGCGTCGGCTTCGCCAACGCCTTCATCTGGGACGTGCTCCTGAAGGGCGGCACGGAAGAGCAGATTCAGGACTGGCTCAAGGACCAGCGGCCGCCGCGGCCCGGCTCGGTGCGCGCGCACAACGAGC
>CAYWWM010000338.1:0-3979 GCA_964461735.1 uncultured Solibacteraceae bacterium
TCGATCTCCGGCCACGGGGCTTCCGGGTTGATGAAATCGAGCGTCAGCGGCGAGACGCCGCCCCAGTCGTTGATGCCGCAGTCGAGCAGCAGTTCGAGCTGCGCGGGACTCAAGTTGGGCGGAGCTTGCAGGTTCATTTCCGTGCCGAGTACCAGCCGCGCCATGGCCACCGTGCGCGCGAACATGCGCGGCGCAGGAGCCGGCCAGTCATGCATGGGAATCTCCGGCTTGGGCACGAAATTCTGCACGATCACTTCCTGAATGTGCCCGTAGCGCTGTTGCAATTCGCGGATGGCGAGCAGAGAATCAATGACGTCCTCGCCCGTTTCGCCGATGCCCACCAGGATTCCCGTCGTGAACGGAATCTTCAGCTCCCCGGCTTCGCGGAGGGTCCGCAAGCGTCGCTCGGGCCATTTGTCCACGGCTCCCTGGTGCGCCCCGCCCGCGGCAAAGAGCGCGGTGGAAGTGCTTTCGAGCATCAGGCCCAGGCTGGCGTTCGACTCCCGCAGGCGCACGAGATCGCGGCGCGACATCAGGCCCGGATTGGAGTGCGGAAGCAGCGTGGTCTCGTCGAGCAGCAGGTCGCTCGTCCAGGCCACGTAATCGAGCGTGCGCCGGAATCCGCGCGCTTGCAGCCATTGGCGCGCTTCCGGGAATTCCGCTTCGGGGCGGTCGCCGAGGCTCAGCAGCGCTTCCTTGCATCCGAGCGCCTCACCGGCGCGGGCGACCGCGAGGACTTCTTCCGGCTCCATCCAGTGCGCGCCCGCTTCGCCGGGATCGCGCCGAAACGTGCAATAGCGGCAGCGGTCGCGGCACAGATTCGTCAGCGGCAAAAAGACTTTCGGCGAGTAGGTGACCGTCGAGCCTTTGCCCCGCCGACGCAGCTCCTGCGCCGCTTCACACAGCATCGAGAGCAACGCCGCAGGCGAGTTGGAGAGCCGCAAGGCGTCGGCGCGGCTCAAGGGTTCGCCGTCCGCCACGCGCTGCAAGATCAAATCGGCATCCCAAGCTACTGCCATGCGGGCACCTTGTTCCGCGCGCGGACCCATTCGCGGAGCAACGCCGGCGTCCGCCGTTCTCTCTGCACGGTCGAGCGCATCCACAGGAGAAACGCCTCGATGTCCTCCGCGGTGTCAATGTCGGCCAGAAGACCCGGCGGCCTGGCGACGAGCCAGTCCAGCTCCCGCCGCTCCGCTTCCTCGATGTGCAAGCGGCAACTGCCCGGCCCGAAGCGCGGCGGGATCGTGTCGGGCGGCGTGCGCGCCAGCGCGTTGGTTCCGCTCCCGTCGGCCGAGGGAACCAGGACCACCGCGTGCTCGCGCACGAGCCGCGCTAAACTCAGAATTTCCTCTACACTCATTCCGGGCGTGTCCATCGGGACCGACAGCAGCGAGGTCACTCCCCGGCTCATGGCCCAGGCGGTCGCGCGGCGCACCGAATCGCTGTGCGTGCTCGATGCCGTTTCTTCCAGCAACGTCACACCGTCTTCCCGGCAGCGCGTGATCACATAGGGTTCCGCCGAAACGACCAGCAGTCGCTCCAGCCCTTCCTGTCTGGCAACCGCTTCGCGCAAGACCTCCCATACATCGTCGAACATCGCCCGCGCCAGCTCGGCCCGCTCTTCCGGCGAAAGAAAGCCCGCCAGGCGCTGCTTGGCGCGCGCAAATTCCTTCACCGGAAGCAAGGCCGCGATCACGCCAGCTCCTCCCAATCAGAACAAAGCTCTTGCTCGGATGGAAAAACTATTTCCTCGGTCATCCCGAGCCCTGCGGCTTTGCTCCGGGTAAACTCCGCGCGGGACCCTTCGGCTGCGCTCAGGGCAAGCCTGCACTTTCCGCCCGCCTTGTGAAAGTAGTCCGTGGGATCAAATCTTGTCAAGGGAAATGCAGGAATGGTAGCGTGGTAGCCGCGGCCGCTTTCGTGCCGTGGGTTTTTCTGGCATGGATTTTGGGATTGGATTATTCCGAATCCGGAATTACGAGTGGACTTTCATCGCGATACGGCCGCAGGAATGCCTTCTCCCGATTCACCCCCGCCCGACCGCTCCGTCCCGGACCGGCTCGAGATTTGCGCGCTCTCGGGTCTCCCCGAATTCGCCGCCGGAGCGCCGCTGGCCGAGTTGTTGTGCGAGGCCGCGGCCGCGAGTAGGGTTCCCTTAGCGGCGGGCGACGTGCTCGTGGTGGCCCAAAAAGTGGTCTCCAAGGCCGAAGGGCGCCTGGTCGAGCTGCGCACGGTCGAGCCGACTCCATTCGCCTGCTCGCTGGCCGCCACGCTCAAGAAGGACCCCCGGCACGTCGAGGTGGTTTTGCGCGAGAGCCGCCGCATTGTCCGCATGGATGCGGGACTGATGGTGGTCGAGACGCATCACGGCTTCGTGTGCGCCAACGCCGGCGTGGACACCTCGAACGTCCCGCCGGGCTGGGTTTCGCTGCTCCCCTGCGACCCCGACGCCTCCGCGCGGCGCCTCCGCGAAGAGATCGCGCGGCGCACCGGCGCCGCCATTGCCGTGCTCATCTCCGACACCTTCGGACGTCCCTGGCGCGAAGGCCTGACCAACGTCGCCATCGGCGTCTCCGGCTTCGATCCTGCCATTGATTACCGCGGCCAGTCCGACGCCCACGGCAACGTCCTGGCCGCCACGGTCGTGGCCGCCGCCGACGAGCTGGCCGCCGCCGCCGAGCTGGTCATGGGAAAAGTCTCGCGCCGCCCCGCCGCCGTCATCCGCCACTTCCGCTGGACGCCCGCCCCCGGCAAAGCTACCGACCTCATCCGCCCCCGCGAGAAGGACCTGTTCCGCTAGCCCGGCCGCTTTCCAAATACCTCCATAGCCTCACGCGCAGTTTTTCGCTGAGGCGGTCTTCGCAATCAGGAGTAACGGTCTTCTCGCCGTAGCGAACAAGCTTTGAGATAGACGATTTCAGCGTCCAGATCGTACCGGAAGCGAAAGCGCCCCGCGCTGATGCGGTATTGGCCCTTCCCCCTCGGGATGCCTTCCAGTTTCTTGATGTCCTAAGAGCGGCTGCGGTTATAAGGATCGGACTCCAGTATGGTCACAATTCGAGAATAAGCCGCCTCCAATCCGGGATGGTGGCGCGCGAGCTTGTCAAAGGCTCTTTCGAAATGGCTCGTTGCGATAACCTTAAACGGAGGCGGCATGTCTCTTTCGGTTATTTGGGCGAACCTTCGAACCAGCCTGAAGTTCGGCTAGAAACTCTCGTGCAGGCCGGGTTCGGCCAGCCCGAATGTCCTGATTGCTCAGTTCGATAAGCTCCTGGACTGCCGGGTTGTGCACTTCGAGGTAGTCTTCCAGTTCGTCGGCGTCCATCAGGCCCACGACCGGAATGCCGCCTTTCTTCAAGATGATGTACTCCTTGTTCAAATGCACGCGCCGCACCACCGCGCCCAGATTGACGCGCGCTTTGGTGATCGCCATGCTGGTCACTCTTCGCTGCGTTGTTTTTGCCACGCTCTCCTCCTGATGAGAATTAATCAATACTCATCAATTCTAGCCTGCTTGACGGTTGCGAGTCCATACAATCCGCCGCCCACTCGGAATTCCGGAATCCGGGTCCGGCCTGACACCTAGCACCTAACACCTAACCCGCATTTCTCACCAGCCCCAAAGGGGCGTCAGATTGTGGCCCACGGCGTCAGCCGTGGGATCGCAGCGGGGCATTGCAACTTGCGCCGTAGGGGCGACAGACCGGGTGTCCCGACATTCTGTTGCCATGCTCTCTTTCGCCCCTGCCGGGGCTCGTGGAATCGAGCACCCGGTTCCACGGGCTTACGCCCGTGGCCACATTCTGGCGCGCCTCCGGCGCTGTCTTGTTGGTGAGAAATCCGGGCTAACTACTCTCCCTCGCGTAGGTCGGGAAATGCGGGCCGGTGAATTGGATTCCGATGGAGAAGAGGTCGCTCGCGGCTGAGGGATCGGCGGGTGCGCAGCGCATTACGACGCCCTGCGTCACGAACGGGCTGG
>CAYWWM010000339.1:0-1802 GCA_964461735.1 uncultured Solibacteraceae bacterium
GATACTTTGCTTGAATTATTAAGACGGTTCCCTCTCCTCTTGAAATGAAGTCAACTCCACAATCATCAGTGCCGTCAATAATGCAACTCTCAAAATCGTCTTCGTCACTGGGGACGAGCCCCGGACCAAAAACTCGAACTACCCGTTGGACGTAGAAACGTGTCATTACTTTGGATTGCCTCGCGGGAAGCAATTCCCCCAATTCAGAGTGCAGCGTTTTCTTGCTGTATTCTTTGACTTGATCGCGAAACTTTATCTTCAATTCCATCGCTCAACCCTCAGGTCCGCTTTCGCCCGAATTTAGACTTCAGGCAGCATCTGCCATTCTCCCGCATCACCTCGATCAGGTCCTTGGCAATGCCCGGCGCCAAGGAAACAACTTCCTCGGCTGTTCCCGCCTGCACAATTAGTCCGGGCAGTTCCGGGCTGGTTCCTAAATACGGACCCTCCGGCAGTTGTTGGATCTCCAAAGTGATTTGATACACGGACGCTTCCCTCGCTCCTTACATTTTCGATTTTATAGCATTTCCGCCATTCCTGTAACCGTGGCGGTTCCGCACATGCGTTGCCCGCTCCCTTACGGTCGCGGCTCGGATCTTACGGCAGCGGCAGGAGCGGCTGCTGGCCGGGGCGCAGTTGCTGGTCGAAGGTGGTCAGCAAGACGGCGGTGGCGGCGTAGTGGGACATCAGTGAAACGACGTTGACGATGCCCTGCCGCCCGAAGACACGCAGGGCGCGGGCGAAGGTTTCCGGCTCCACTTTGCGGCGACCAAGGGCCTCGCGGCCTAACTGAATGATGGCGGCTTCTTTTTCTCCGACGCCGATGACGGGCAGACGAAACTTGACGATGTCAATGATCCGCTGTTCGAGGCCGGCGCGCAGGGCGGGCGGCTCATGCGCGGTCCACTCGAACTGGCTGTCCATCTCGCGCGCCACCACCAGGATGGCCAGCTCCATGAGGCGCGGTTCGATCCCGGCCCCGAAGCGCAGGTACTGGTTCCCCAGCGTCATGTACTCGCTCACCGGAGGGCTGTGCATGCGAATCCCGATGGGCCCGTCAAGGCCCAGCAGGCGGCCGTCGCCTGCGACCGCGTCGTAGGCCTTCTTCCCGGCGTCATCCAAATCCTCGCGCCGCACACGCGGCAGGCGGTTGAGCGAACTCGGATCAATGTCCGGGGGCAGTGCCCGCGGGGAACCGGATGCGGCAGTCACGGACGATGATCCGCTCTGCTGCGGCGCAGCCGCGAGATGCGAGACCGTCGCAATCGTCAAAACGGTGAGGAACGCAAACCAGCGCATGAAGACCTCCTCAGAGGAGAAACTCCTGAAACCTGACACCTAACACCTAGCACCTAACACCTTCTACGGAACCGGCAGCAGCGGCGTCTGGCCGGGGCGGAGTTGCTGGTCGAAGGTATTGAGCAGGATGCCGCTCGAGGCGTAGTGCAGCATCAGGGAGACGTAGCTCACGAGGTCGTGCGGGTTGAAGAGCTTGGCGGCCCGCGCGAAAGTTTCCGGCCTGACCTTGTGCTCGCCGGCCGCCTCGCGCCCAAGCTGGATCAACGCGGCTTCTTTTTCGCCCATCCCCGTGAGGGGCCTGCGGTATCTGATCACGTCAATGATGTTGCCTTCGAGGCCGGCGGTCCTGGCGGCGGGTTCGTGCGCGGTCCAGATATACTGGCCGTCCACCTGGCGCGCCCCAACCAGGATGACCATCTCCGCGAGGCGCGGATCGAGCCCGGATTTCGTCCGCAGGTAATCATTCGCCTGATTCATGTAACTGGCGAATATAGGGCTGTGCA
>CAYWWM010000339.1:1902-3969 GCA_964461735.1 uncultured Solibacteraceae bacterium
GTCCGCAGGTAATCATTCGCCTGATTCATGTAACTGGCGAATATAGGGCTGTGCATCCGAACTCCCGTCGGCCCGGTGGCGCCGATGGCGTCGTAAATCTTCTGCCCGGCAGCGTCCAGGTTCTCCCGCTTGACCTGTGGCAGGCGGTTGCGCGAGTCCGCATTCACGTCCGGCGGAAGCGATTGCGCGGCGGCGAAATGAACGTTCATGGCGCTACCTAAGACAACAACCAGCACAAACCATCGCATGGCGGACCTCCTGAAGTGGAAACCTAAGTCCCAAATTCTAAATCCCAAACAACATGCCCGCTCCCGAACCCTGGCACCTAACACCTAACACCTTACGGCATCGGCAGCAGCGGCTCCCAGCCGGAGTGCAGTTGCTGATCGAAGGTGTTGAGCATCATTCCGATCATGGTGTAGTGGGCCATCAAGGCCGAGAGGTTGACGACGCCCTTGACTCCGAACAGCCGCACGGCCTCGGCATAGGTCTCCGAGCTCACCTTCTTCTGGCGGAACAACTCGCGGCCCATGCGGATGATGACGGTTTCTTTCTCGCCGAGTCCGACGGGATCGCGGCGGTACTTGACGACGTCAATGATGTTCTGCTCCAGGCCGTCGCGGAGCGCGGCGGGCTCATGCGCGGTCCACTCGAACTGATTGTCCATCTCGCGGGCGATGACGAGCGTGGCGAGCTCGGTCAGGCGCCGGCCGAGATCGGTTCGGTAGCGGAGATACTGGCTCGCGGCAAGCAATTTCTCGCCGAGTTCCGGGTTGTGGAGCCAGATCCCGTACGGACCTTGCAAGCCGGCGAGCGAGCGCGTCTGCGGGCCCATGACCAGGTCATAGACGCGCTTGCCCTCCGCGTCCATCTCTTCGCGCCGGATCAGCGGGACGCGCGAGAGGGACGCCGGATTGACATCGCTCGGAAGCGACTGCGCAGAGGCCGCCGCGGTCCCCGAGGCTTCCTGCTGCGGGGCGGCGCACGCCATGCTGGCGCCCCAAAAACACAAGGCCAAGCCACACGCCAGTGTGACTATGAGCGCGGACCATCTCATCGGGGACCTCCTGGGGAAAAGAAACTCCAAATCCTAAGCTCTAAATCCCTAACCCGGACGAGCCGGAACCAAAATGGCAAATTCCGGATTCCGAACCGGTTCTCCCAATCCTAAGGTTCGGAATTCGGAATTTGCTCATTGGAATCCTGTCTCACGGAATCGGCAGCCGCGGCGTAACGCCCGGGTTCATGCGCTGGTCAAACGTATTGAGCAGGATGGCGTTCGCGGCGTAGTTGCCCATCAAGGCCACTACATTGACGAGGCCCTGCCTGCCGAGCAGCTTCACCGCGCGCGCGAAGGTCTCCGAGCTAACCTGGTTCTGCCCAACGGCCTCCCGGCCGAGCTGGATGATGACCTGCTCTTTTTCGCCCAGGCCGGTGAGCGGCCGGCGGTGCTTGATGACGTCAATCACCCCCTGCGAGACGCCCGCCTGCCGCGCCTGCGGTTCGTGCGAGGTCCAGATATATTGGCTGTCAAGCTCCCGCACCGTCACCAGGATGGTCATCTCCTTGATCTGCGGGTCCATCCCGGACAGGTTTCGCAGGTAGTCGTTCTCCAGGTTCATGGCCTCGGCGACGGGCGGACTGTAGATGCGGACGCTCCCCGGCCCGCCGCGCGAGTTGGCCGGCAGCGCGTCAAAAAGCTTTTTTCCCCGGTCGTCCAACTCCTCGCGCTTGGCCTTCGGAAAACGGTTGCCGGTTTCCGGGTAGACATCCGAGGGGAGCGAGGCCTTATACGCCTCCGGCGACGGAATGGGCATGTCGGGCTGCGTCTGAGCCGCAGCGGAGCCGAACCCTGCGCTGATGGCCACCGAGCAGAACAGGGCGGTTCTCGAATACAAGGACGGCATTTGCAAACCTCCCGCGAACAAAGTGGACTCGGGCCAATCGGGACTATTCTACCGCCCCGGCGGTTCGGAGGAAAGCGGCGCAAGGAAAATTCATGCCGGCTACCGTTGAGCGTGTGGGACATGCCCATCACGCCTCGGACAACAACGAAACATCCCGGGG
>CAYWWM010000340.1:0-3966 GCA_964461735.1 uncultured Solibacteraceae bacterium
CAAACATTTCGTTATCCTGGTGAGTAGTGAGTGGTGATTGGTGAGTGGGAAAATCTACCCAATTCTTTTCCCTACTCCCCATTCCCTACTCCCTATTCCTTAGCGAAAAGAACTGCTCGACATCCGCCAGCGAGCGCGTGGTGCGATAGGGCGGGAGGCTCTGGAAAAACACCTGCCCATACTGGCGGCGAGTTATGCGGGTGTCGAGCACCGCCAGCACGCCGCGGTCTGAGACGCTGCGGATGAGCCGGCCGAGTCCCTGCTTGAGCGTAATGACGGCATCGGGAACCTGATACTCATAAAACGGGTTCCCGCCCGCCTCGCGGATGTTTTCGACCCGCGCGCGGACCACCGGGTCGGAAGGCACCGCGAACGGGAGGCGGTCAATAATCACGCAACTCAACTGCGAGCCGGGCACGTCCACTCCCTGCCAGAAACTGCTCGTGGCGAAGAGCACGGCTCCGGCCTTCTCCGGACTTTGGAACTGCTCCAGCAGCGCTCGTTTCGGCGCGGTTCCCTGCAACAGTAAAGGATAGCGCACTTCTTTCTTTACCCGCTCATATATCTGGCGCATCTGCTGGAAGCTGGTGAACAGGACGAAGGCGCGGCCCTGCGAGAGCTCGAGCAAACGGACAATCTCTTCGGCGGCGGCGGCGGGAAACTCCGCGTCGTTCGGGTCCGGCAGCGACGGCGGAACATACAGCAGGGCCTGGTTCGGATAATCGAAATGGGGTTCGAGCAGCTCCTCGCGGGCGGAGCGGATTCCCAGGCGCGAGCGGACGAATTCGAAGGTGCCGCCGACGGCGAGCGTGGCCGAGGTGAGGACAATCGTGTCCACCCGATCGAAGAGGCGCTCGGCGAGGATCTGCGAGACGTCAATCGGGGTGGCCTGGAGAAAGAAACCCCGGCCGCGCCGCTCATACCAGTAGACGAACTGCCGGTCGCGGCTTTCGATCAAGAACGTGAGGTCGGCGCGCAGCTCGGCCAGGCGGTGGAGCAGGGCGTGCACCTCCTCGGGCTTTTCCTCCAGGGTGTTCAACTCGCCGTCGAGGCGGAGGAGAGCGTTCTGGAGAGAAGCGTACTCGTCGAAGTTCTCTTCGAGGAACTGCTCGCGGTTGTCGAATCCGAAGCGGCCTTCGACGCCCGGAAAAACGGACCAGAAGCGGAAGGTGCGATCGAGGAGCTGCTGCAAGGAGCGGAGCAGCGGCGCGGTGGCGCGGTCCTGCCGCCGCAGCATGGCCTCGGCGTCGCGGCAGAGCTCCTCGAAACGGTAACTGCTGGCGGTGCGGCCGAAGTAGTTTCCGGCGATTTCCTCGACCTCGTGGGCCTCGTCGAAGATGACGGCGTCATAGGTAGGGAGAACGCCCGCGAAATCATTTTCTCGCAGAGCAAGGTCGGCGAAGAAGAGATGATGATTGACGATGAGGAGGTCGCTTTCGAGGGCGCGGGCATGCATGAGGGTGAGGAAGCAGCGCGCAAACTGAGGGCACTTCTGGCCCGTGCAGGTGTCGCGCCGGGCGTCCACTTTGGGCCAGAGCTGGCTGTCTTCGGGAAGCGCGGCCAGCTCGCTGCGGTCGCCGGTCTCGGTGCGGCGCTCCCAGTCGCGGATGGCCGCGAATTCCTCGACCTCCTCGAGGCCGCGCAACACCGGGCGGTTCTCGAAGTCATAGACCTTCTGGCGGCAGAGGTAATTCGCCCGGCCCTTCAGGTAGCAGACGCGCAGCGGCTGATCGAGGTGCCGCGCCAGGAAGGGGATGTCCTTGGTATAGAGCTGGTCCTGGAGGTTCTTGGTGCCGGTCGAGATCACCACGCGGCGGCCGCTGGCGATGGCGGGGATCAGGTAGGCGAGCGTCTTGCCGGTTCCGGTGCCGGCCTCGACGAGCAGATGGCGACGCTCGCGGAAGGCGGCTTCGACGGCTTGCGCCATGCGAAGCTGACCTGGGCGGTTCTCGAAATTGGGATGCCGCGCCGCGAGCCAGCCCTGCGGGCCGAAACAGGCATACATGGAGGCGGGCGCGCGCGTGGGATTCGGCATGGGTTCCTGGAAGTCGGCCGGTTCGGCTCTCCGTCGTACCGCCGGAGGATGAGGATAGCATACGCGCCCGTTCCCTACTCCCTACCCCCCCCCATTCCCCGGAGTGCTAGTACTCTCGGAGCATTCAGAGAATCATGCCGACGGTCTATTGCCAGGGCGTGTGAATCCGACTAGCATAAGGGCGATTGAAGTTTCGGGGCTGGCCCCCGAGGGAACCACAGATGACTGGAAGGGAATTTTCGCAACTTCATTCGATCCTGGCGGAAATTGCGAGCGGGCCGCTGGGAGGGCCTCCACCGCTTCCCGCGTCCGTCCAGGAGATGCAGGGGCGAGCCGATGCGGCAAGCGCAGACGCGGCAGTGCCGGAGGAAGCGCTGCGGTGGCTCGAACTGCTGAACCGGGGCATAGACCCCCACCTGCTGCGGCAAGCCTTGAAGGACCGTGAATCCGATCCCGCTACGTTCCGGGCTCTGATTCGATACCTGGTGGGCAAGAAAGCGCATTTCCAGCCCGACCGCGAAAAAGTGGACTGGCTGGTGACACAGTTGTTCGCGGTATGGGAAGAGGGCGACCCTGATCCGGGGCGGCACTTTGACGCGGAGATCGAGCAGATCCTCGAGGGATATGATTTCCCGCCGCTCAGCCCGCACGCCGAAGAGCTGCTCCAGGAGGTTCCCGCTCTGCTCGACGAATTGCGGTTCTTCGAAGGGTTCTCCCAGATCACGGAGTCGCGCATCATCAGCCAAGGACGGTACCTGAAGGGGCGGTTCGGGGAGGAATTTTTTCATCCGAAGGTTCTGGCGGCCATCGTGAATTACAACCTGGTTCTGGGGAGGAAAATGCGAGCGCTGCTCCAGGACACCATCGAGACCGCTGCGCATTCGGAGGTCTCCCGGCCGGCTGATCTGCCGGACGCGGAGGAAACGCTCCAGAGCGACTACCGCGCCATCTCGGAAGTCTTCCTCATGTTATCGAAGCTGGACGCGGAAGCGCAGCGGGACAAGGAACGGAAGAAGAAGCAAGAACTGCAAGAGCAGGCCAGAGCGAGAGAAGCGGCAGCCCCTCGCACAGCCGAAGCCAAGCCGGCCTCGCAGGACGAAGCGCTGCTCGCCTTGGGGATTGATCCCGGGCGGCAGGCCGAGCATCTGCGGAGCCGCATGAAGGAAATCGCGCAGCTCATGAAGTCGCATCCAGGCGGGGCGCCGCTGCCGAGCGCGACGGGGTCGCTCGTGCTGAGCGATTGGGAAGCCAAGGCGTTCCTGACGGAATATCCGCCGACGGAGGAAAGCTTCCGGGCGGACTTTGCGCGGGGGATCGCGGCAGCGGTCGGGATCATGACGCGCATCGAGGAGGAGCTGCCAGCGTTCTTCGAGACGCGGGGCGCGGACCACCTCAAGAAGCGGCACTCCGATGCGCTCACCTACTTGATGCATGAAGGGCGGCGGCAACTCGACCTGCTGAAGAAACTGGCGGCCGATAGCGAGAAACGCGGCCTCGCAGATAAGTCCCGGCAACTGTCGGCGACCGGCCAAAAGCTGGACGACTACATAAAACGAGTGGCGGGCCTGTTCTAGCCCGTTTTCAGGGTTGGTGTAGAGCGCCTGAAGGACGTCTGCCGCGAGTTGAAGTGGATCAGGGACGGCGGCGCTGAGGGCCGCTCGCTTATCCCGCTTGGCGCGACAGCTCCGCCCGCCCGCGCGAAGCTCCGCGAGCGCGTTCTGGCGGCGGTCGCGGCGATGGCCGTCGTCGTGGCGCTCGCACTTGGCTCCCTCTACTTCAGCAATCGTCCCGCCGAAGAACCGGCTGCTTCTGGCTTCCTGGTTGACACTCCACAAAACTCGGCCGATTTGAGCGTAACAATCTCCCCGGACGGGCGGCGTCTAGTGCTTAGTTTCGTAAATTAGCGTAATATCGTTTCGGAGCGGCCGGAT
>CAYWWM010000341.1:0-3961 GCA_964461735.1 uncultured Solibacteraceae bacterium
GTCCTCGTTGACCGTCACCGCGTACTCCTCCCCCGCTTTCACGATGAACACATCCGGCTCGATCAGGCGCGCCTGCATCCGGTTGTAGCGCTGCCCCGGAAACGGGTCGAGTTTGCGGATGAACTCGACGGCGGTCTCCACCTTCTCCACCGGCTCTCCAATCGCTTTGGCGATCTCTTTGTACTGTTTGTTTTGCAATAGCTTGAGGTGATCGCTGACAATCTTCCAGGCGGTGGAGCCATCGAGTCGCAGCGTGTGGAGCTGAATCAGCAGGCACTCCCGCAGATCGCGCGCGCCCACTCCGGCCGGATCGCACTCCTGAACCAGCGGCAGGGCTTCCGCCAGGTCGCCCAATTCGGCTCCGCCACTGGCGGCGATTTCTTCGAGCGACGCCGTCAGGTATCCATTTTCATCGAGATTCCCCAGGATGGCGTCCAGGGCTCGCTCCAGCCGCTCGTCGGACTGGTCCATGGTCAACTGCCACCGCAGGTGGTCCACCAGCGTGGTCGGGCTCGAAAGAAAATTCTCGAACGAAGGAAGCTCCACGGCCTCCGATTCCGACGTCCGGTAGCCGGGATCGAGATATTCTTCGAAGAAGGAGCCGAAATCCACGTCCTCAAAGGGGTCTTCCGATCTCTCCTCCGGCGTGGCTGCCGGGCTCGAAGATTCGCCTGCCTGCCGTTCCGGCACGGCCAGTTCTTTCGGGGAGACCGATCCATCGAGGTCCAGATCTTCGAGAGTTTCCTCGACGCCGCTGGTCTGCATGACTTCCAGGATTTCCTGGTCGGCCGGAGTGACGTCCCGTTCTTCCTCCTCGGCAAGCTCTTCCGAGGAGGGCGCCCCGTCGTCCAAAAACTCTTCCAGGATGGGATTCTCCATGATCTCCTGGTTGATCATTTCCTTCAGCTCCAGCTTGTTCAGCGCCAGCACGCTGACCATCTGGACGAGACCCGGCGTCAGAATCTGCCGTTGGGCGACTTTGAGATGCAGGCGTGGTTGGAGAGTGCCCATAGCCGCTCAGTGCTCCAGCACGAAGCTTTCTCCGAGATAGACCCGCTTGACCTCCGGGTCGGTGCCCAGTTCGCCGGGCCGGCCGTCGCGGAAGATGCGGCCGTTATTGATGATGTAGGCGCGGTCGGTCACCTTGAGCGTCTCGCGCACATTGTGATCGGTGATCAGTAGGCCGATCCCGGAGTCCCGCAACTGCGCCACCAACCGTTGAATGTCGAGCACGGCAATGGGGTCAATTCCGGAGAAAGGCTCATCGAGCAGGATGAAATGCGGCGAGGTCACCAGCGAGCGGGCAATCTCGACGCGCCGGCGCTCGCCGCCCGACAGCACGTACCCGCGGCTGGCCCGTACGGGTCCCAGACCAAAGCGGTCCAGCAACATTTCCAGCCGCTCCCGCCGGTCCCTGCGCGACAGCCCCAGCGTCTCCAAGACTGCCAGAAGATTTTCCTCGACCGTCAGCTTGCGGAAAACCGAAGCTTCCTGCGGCAGGTAGCTGATCCCCAGGCGCGCTCGCTGGTACATCGGCATCCTAGTTAAATCTAACCCATCCAATAGGATGCGCCCAGCGTCGGGCGGCGTGAGCCCCACCATGATGTAAAAGGTGGTGGTCTTCCCGGCTCCGTTCGGCCCAAGCAGTCCGACGACTTCGCCGCGACGGACTTCGAGCGAAACGTCATCTACGACCTTGCGGCCTTTGTAGGTTTTGGTTAGCTCTTCGGTTTGGAGCATGGTCTCCGGTTACGTCCAAGCCGGGCTGCTCCACGGCGGGAAGCCTTCCCCGAAAGGCTACATCGGAAAGAGCGTACTTTACCGTTGCACCTGCCGCCGGGTTTCTGCGGGGAGGCCCGGCTCACCTTCCACGAAAATCCTATCATCGGCCATACGGTAAGTCAATCTGGCCCCTTGCGTGCTGCCTCGCTGGGGGTCCCAGACCGCCGCCGGCTTTCCAAACAAATGGACCACGGCTTGCTGCGGGAAATACTCCGCCCGGTCGGCGGTCGCTTTGCGTCCGGAGTGCGCAGATTCGAGGAGTACCACATCGCCGCTGGCCACGGCGCGCTCGATCTGCGCGGATCCGCTCGCGGGCGCCCCCGCAGCGGAGGGGAGAAAGTGGACATCCAATTGCTCAGAGTTCACGCTGGCACGAGCGCCGCGCATCCGAGTCTTGCCCTGATACACGGCCTGTCGGTCCGTCTCTCGGTAGAGCATCCTCTCAGACCGGATTTCGACCGGCTCCTTGGTTCCCGACTGCTGCGGAATGACGCTAAAGACTCTTCCGCGCGCCTCCATCTGCCGGCCGCGGCGGTCGAGGTCCACCTGGTCGGCCTGCAGCAGATTGCTCCCCTGCCAGAGGCGCACGCGGCCTTCGTACTCGGCTTTTGCGGCCTCCGAATCGTAGCGCAGCCGATCGGCCACGGCATGAATGGTGCTCGTCTGCTCTCTTTCTGAGGAAGGCTCCGGTAAAAAAGTGGTCGAGACATTCCCTTCCGCCTGAACCTGACCCGTGGCATTGTGCAGCGTGATGCGGCCCGCCGAGAGCTTGCCCGTGGCATTCCATGCGGACGCCGCGCCGTTGAGGATCACCACGTCCCCGTCGGCCGCATACTCGGCGCGGTCCGCGCGGGCTTGCTTCCCGGCGTCCTGGTAAGAATAACGGCCCCATTGCTCGATGCGGGTAATGGCGCGCGTGCGAGGGTCCAGCGTGGCGGAAAGATGGTCGCTGGTGGAAACCTTCCGGTCGGCCGGCCCGCTCTCCGATTCGGCGATCACCTGCACCGCCTGCTCCGCCGCGAACTGCGTGAGATTGCCCGCGGCATCAAAACTCAGCTCGAACTCCGGCCCCGTCACTCTCCAGCGCTGCTCTTGCGGACTGAACGGCACGAGGTCCAATGTCGAACGGGAGCGCGTCGAGACTTTTCGCAACACTTTGCCCTCGGGGGCCATCGTCATTTCGACCTGGTCGGCGGAAAGGGTTTGCGTCCCGGCGCCAAAAGCCTGCCCCTGCGGACGATTCGGGCGGGCAGCCCGGGAAGCCGAACTGGGAGACTCCCGGAGAACCATCCGAACCTCCTCGGTGGCGACGAGGCGTTCGAGCAAACCAGCGGGCTGAGTGAAGAAAAGCTGGGCGCTGCCGGCGCGTCCCTGACGCAGGGGCTGGCTATTCGGACTGGAATCCGCCGAAGAGGCGGACCATTCGACTTCTTCCTCAAGCTGCAGAGCGCTGAGCCTGCCCCGGTCGGAGAACTCAAGAAAGCCACGGCGGGCACGAACCTCAGCCGACTGGTCCGGGCTCTGGTCGAATCCGACCACGTCTTGTTTCAACTTGATGCGGCGGGCCTGGCGGCGCTCATCGAGCAGGATTTCGCTCTCTCCCGCCCGCAGGGTTCGCGCGCCGCGAATCAGCTCGACAGGTCCGGCAAGGTACACGACCGAATCGCCGCGCTGGAACCGCAAGCTCCCGGCGCGGACATGCGTTGTGGGCGTAGTGGACGTGAAAGGCACGGTCCCCTCTTCAGGTTCGCGCAGCGCGAGATTGACCGCAGACCGCAGCGTAAGCTGCTGGCTCGCGGGTTCATAGACGGCCCCTTGCGCGGTTCCCTCGCCTTGCGTAAACCGGAAGTGGACCTCTTGGTCGGTGGAAGTGATCCCGGTGGCTTGGTCGAAGGTAAGGCCAGTGGTCACGATCGAAACAGAATCCGCGTCCGCGCCGCCCCCGCCTTGCTCTTTCTGTTCCCTGTTCCCTATTCCCCGTTCCCTATCTGCCATCGGAATCCCGAGCCGCATCCTGACTTCGCCGGGAATCAAGAGAGACTTGGCGGCGGGGTCGAATTCGGAAACATCCGTTTCGATGAGGTCCCGCCGGTCGCCTTCCTTGCCGTAGAGCAGAATCGAAACGCCGCGCAGCACCACTTTGTCCTTGAAATGAGTGACCTGGTTGGCCTGGATGGTG
>CAYWWM010000342.1:0-3951 GCA_964461735.1 uncultured Solibacteraceae bacterium
TCGGGCCAGGAGAGCACGACCGGGCCACGATACCACGCCTCGCCTTCGTTGCTGGATTCGCCGACTAATTCGAATCCTTCACCGATCTCCGTATGATCGGGAGCGACGAACGCGTCGGGATAGACGAGAATGGACTCAACCATTTCGAAATAGTTGTCCTGGAAGCCCAGGAGCAGCAAGCTGGCCTGTGCGGCAATCGTTACTTTCACATCGTCATGGATGGTCAGTCCGCCGCAACCTTCCCAATTCTTTTCCGCAACGAGGATGCGCAAGTCATCCCGCAGTTTGGCCCGCTCCGCCTCGGTCAAACTGGAGTAGTGTTTGACGTTGCGGCTCAGGACTCTGTGCCAATCGTCGGGAAACGGCGTTGCCAGGAGCCGCTGCCGGGTGCGTTGCTGTAGCCAACCGAACATAGCTAAGACATGGGCAGCGCGCTGGGGCACTGCCGCATCGCGGCGCGATCGGCAAGGCAGCACTCACCCGCCAACACCCGGGAGAATTTCGGAATCAAAAGAGAGCGGGAACCCGAAGCAGGCTCTCACGAGTGGTGGATGCTGCTACCTTCCCCCGGAGGCCGCGGGCGCTTTATGCTGGATCGCCTCGGGGACGCGTTGCCGATCGAGCGGAGCGAGCTGGAGTGTCCATTCGAGCGGCACCGTCTGCGGCAGGTAACAAATCTTATCGTCACAGGCTTGGTAGCGAAAATTGCCGCGAATCTTGATCTCGCGGTTCCCGTCTAAGACCGCTGTCAGCGCGTCATTCGGCGCCATCGTCACGTCCTGGCGGACCTGGTATTTGCCGTGGAATACGGGCACGGTTTCCTTGATCGCCGGCAGGTAGATATTCTCCGACGGCGGGTACTCGGTCGCATGCGCCGTGAAGTAGGGCGACGGCTCGATCTCGAACCGGATCGGAATATAGTTCCGGACGGTCGGAGCATAGACGTGCATCTTGTCCGGCAGCGTGAAATCCGCAACCAACGTAACTCGCAGATTCGGCCGCACCGTGTCCTGGGTCGAGTAATACCGCATGGCCAGGTGATTCGTCCGCACGGCGGTTTCGCGCGTTCCGGCCGCGGACCCGAACTCGCGCAGCAGGATCGTCGGGGCGGACACCCGGTCCCGATAGCTATCCTCGAAATACTTGCTCTTTACAACGCCATTCGGGTCCACGAGGAACGTTCCGGGGAAGGGAACTCCGTAAGCCATGTGGTTCTCCGGGACGTGCGTGTTCAGGACGCGGAACGCTCGGATGATTTCCGATTTCGGATCGGAGAGCGTGGGAATGGTAATGTTCTGCCGCTTGGCGAAGTCGGCCAGAATCTCGACCGAATCGTAGGTGATGACGGCGACCCCCATCCCTTCTCTGCGGAACTGTGCGGCGTGCTGTTGCAGCTCCACGAGCTGCGTCTTGCAGTACGGTCACCAGTCCGCCGAGCGCATGAAATAGAGCGCCGCGCCCTTCGGCCCCTTGATGGAATTGAAATCCTGCAGGCGCCCGTTCTGGTCCGGCGCGCGGAACGCCGGAATGCGCTCCCCGATCGCGGGGCCCGTCGAGGTCGGCGGACGAAACGCCCAGTCATCCTGCGCCATCGCTGACCCTATCCCGAGCGTGGAAGTCATAACCGCAGCTAACCCCCAACGGGGCACGTTGGACCGGAGTTTCTTTCGCCAAGCCATACCACTGGGCATTATGCGTCTCCTCTACTCGAAGGCCCGCCTCGCAACCCTTCCCTACTGGAACTTTAGCACAAGAATTGTCAAATCGTGTTGATAAAGAAGGCCCAGCATCCGGTTTCCCGATGGCAATGCTGGGCTGGCTGGCCTGATGCACCCCAGACCTGTTGCGAGCTACTTGCCCATCTTGGCCACGGAGGCCACCTGGACGGTAGTTCGCTCCACGGTTCCCATGACTTTTGCTTTCTCTCCCGCCAGCTTTTCCAAGTCGCCCGCGCTTCCTTCGAGCGTGTAGACTTTGTCGCCGACGGCTAGGGCGTACTTCGATCCCATCCTGGCGCAACCCAGCGTACACTGCTTGTCCGTCGCATTTTTCATCATCGTGTGCTTGATCCCACAAGTGGTGTCGCTGATGGTTCCTTCGAGGGTTTGCCTGTCACCCCTGCCCTGGGCCAGACCACCGCTCACCACCAGCGTTCCGGCTGCCAGTATTGTTGCCAAATTACCCCATTTGATCCGTTCCCTTGCCATCACGTTTCCTCCTTCGTGTTTGGTGATCCCAATCCGGTTGTCAATCCGGTATTCGATAGGTGAGATTCAGTAAGTTCCAAGAAGCTTCAGAAAATTCTCGGGGCTGTCTTAGTGGATGCCCAATCGCTCGATCAACCGTTCCGAAACACCGTGGGGTAACTCCGCAACAAAAAGGTCCGCGACCAACGCCAACGTCTTTCGAGTGGTATTTACCAGAACGGTGCAATTGCGGCAGAGGCGCAGATGTTCCTGGACTTGAGCGCGAAATTCCGGAATCAGCTCCTCGTCGAGAAAATTGGAAAGCTCTCGGAGAACCTCTTCGCACGTCATCATACTGACCTCCCGCGCCGCTGGATGCGAGCCAACATTCGATCATGCCAACGAAGCTTGAGATGTGGCGCCAGGAATTCCCGCATCATCAGGCGGGCTCGCAGAAGCCGAGTCTTCACGGCCGGAATGCTGATCTGCAGAACGTTGGCTGCCTCCTCGCTGGAAAGATGCTCTCCATCTCGCAGCAAGAAGACCTCTCGGTAATTCTTGGGCAAAGATCGGATCGCCCGTTGTATTAACTCCGATAGCTCTTCCCTGACGAATTCCTCTTCCGGATTCGGCCGCCAATCCGCCAGTTCTCGCGGCCGAAACGGGGAATCCGGGTCCCGTTCCTCATCGAGGGAGTCATACAGACCGCTCCTGTATTTCCGGCGCCTCATCCGGGCTTCGTTGACGGCGATTTGGACGAGCCAAGTACTGAACCGCGATTCGCCGCGAAACTCCCGAATGTGCTGCAACGCTTTCAAGAACGTCTCTTGGAGGACCTCTTCCGAGTCTGCGTGGTTCTCTAAGATTCCATGGATGATCCAATAAACACGTCGTTCATGGCGGCGCACGAGCGTCGCAAACACTGGTTTTTCTCCTTGCTGCACAAGACGGACCAGTTCCTCATCGCTGGGTTTGTCAGCGTTAAGCACTGCAATCCTTTCCGGTCGCGTCCAGCAGCAAAGTTCCGGTGATTCTGCTACCTCTCTACACTGGGATTTGGCACAGGACAAAAAGATTCAGAAAATCTCGGGAGGGCTAGGTTGACTCCGAGCGGAAGAAAGGCCGTCTGGACAGGCGGCCTGAAGCTCTTTGTTACTTCGCAAGGCGCTATTGTGGCGGGGCGCGCACATCGCTTTGTGCGTGCAGGGCACCGGATCAGGGAAAATCGTCAAATCCTCGGTCAATTCCTCGCGGCCCGAATCGCGGAGACATCACAGCTTCCACAACGAGAAAACTCTCTTGACATCCGCATCGCCAAGTTATACAGTTCCCTCAAGTTTTGGGCATTCGACAACTCAATTCGGAGGTAGCGAGATGCTTAGATTTAATCGGGGAATTCTAACCAAGTCTCTCTTTCCGATTGTTTCGGTTCTGGCCGTGTTGACGGGGAGTCGTCTGGCGATGGCGCAGTTGCCGACGGCCACGATCCTCGGCACCGTCCGGGATGCCAGTGGGAGCGTGGTACCGGAGGCTGCGCTCACCGCCAAGCACCTGGAGACCGGTCTGACTCGCACGGCCGCCAGCGCCGCCGACGGCTCGTATCGGTTCCCGGCGCTCCCGGTCGGCGCCTATGAAGTGCAGGTCGAACAGCCCGGCTTCCGGACCGAAGTGCGCAGCGGCCTGACTTTGACCGTCGCGCAAGAGGCGGTCGTGAATTTTACGCTCCAGGTCGGAGCGGTGGAGCAAACCGTGGCGGTGACCGCGG
>CAYWWM010000343.1:0-3943 GCA_964461735.1 uncultured Solibacteraceae bacterium
GTGCTCAAGGGCAACCTCGCCCCCGAAGGCGCAGTCCTCAAGACCGCCGGCGTCAAGAACCTCCGCCACGAAGGCCCGGCCCGCGTCTTCGACTGCGAGGAGGACGCCATGAAGGCGATTCTCCAAGGCAAGATTCGAGCCGGCGACGTGGTCGTGATTCGCTACGAAGGTCCCAAGGGCGGCCCCGGCATGCGCGAGATGCTGGCCGTGACGGGAGCCATCCAGGGCGAAGGACTGGGCGACCAGGTGGCGCTGCTGACCGACGGCCGCTTCTCGGGCGCCACCCACGGCCTGATGGCCGGCCACGTCGCTCCCGAAGCCGCGGTGGGCGGCCCCATCGCCGCGCTCCGCGAAGGCGACTGGATCACCGTGGACGCCGTCGAGCGCGAGCTCTCCGTGCGCCTCACGCGGAAAGAAATCGCCGGCCGCCTGAAGCGCTGGAGCGCGCCGCCGCCGCGCTTCACCTCCGGAGCGCTCGCCAAGTACGCTCGCCTGGTTTCGTCCGCCGCGCGCGGGGCGGTGTGTGGTTAGGGGTTAGGGGTTAGGGGTTAGGGGTTGGGTGTTATAGTAACTGCGAGTCCTGGAAAAGAAGTAATCGAGAAATGCAGAGCCAACGCGTCCGCGAATCGTCACCCTATACTGCTAGTAACAGCAGAACAACTCCAAAAGGCAACGGCTTTGTCCGAAGTTGAAGGGATCAGCGACCGCGTGACGATTCTGGCTCTTAAGAACTTTGTAGCGCAGAACGTGATTGAAATCTCCACCGAGCAGGGGCGAGACTTCTACGCAACCCTCCCGGAAATTGTTGCTGAGCACAACAGGCGCATTGCAAAAGCCGAAACTGATATGGCCCTGAAAATTGATCTGCTTTAGTATTAGGCGCTTAGCGCCGAAGATGGAAAAATTTTGTCGATGTTTGACAACCCTCTTGTTTTCAACGGCCCGGAGGGCCACTTTTTCCGAGCGCAGTCTCGGAAAAAGCGGAGTACCTATGCAATTAAATTCTTACTGCCGCTGGCAGGAACTTTTTGAGCATATCGGTTTCAGCCAATGTTCACGGGCCTTCGGAGCTATTTCCGAAACGGCCCAACTTTTCGGAATCCGGAATTCGGAATCTGTCGTTTTGGTTCCGGCTCTGCCGGGTTAGATTCTACTATGGACCGATTTGTGATCCACGGCGGGGTTCCGGTGCGCGGGACCGTCGAGATCAGCGGGGCGAAGAACGCCGCGCTGCCGTGCCTCGCCGCCTGCCTGCTCACCGACGAGTCGGTCCTGCTCGACAATCTTCCCGCGGTGCGCGACATCCAGACGACAATCCATCTGCTGCGCACGCTCGGAGTGAGCGTCGAAGAACTGGGGCCGGCGGATTCGACGCCACCTGTGCGGCAGCGTTTGCACGTGCAGGCGCAGAAATTGACCAGCGTGGAAGCGCCGTGGGAGCTGGTCCGCACGATGCGCGCGTCCACGCTGATCCTGGGGCCGCTGGTGGCGCGCTGCGGCGAAGCCCGCGTCTCGATGCCGGGCGGCTGCGCCATCGGCGCGCGCCCGATTGACCTGCACTTGAAAGGCCTCGAAAAGCTCGGGGCCGAGATCACGACCGAGCACGGCATGGTGATCGCCCGCACCGGGCGGCTGCGCGGCGCGCGGATTTACTTCGACCGCATCACGGTCACCGGGACCGAGGACCTCCTGATGGCCGCGACGCTCGCCGAGGGCGAGACCGTGCTCGAAAACGCCGCCCGCGAGCCGGAAGTCGAGGACCTCGCTTCCCTGCTCTCGGCGATGGGCGCGCGCATCGAAGGGGCCGGGACTTCGACGATCCGTGTTCAGGGAGTCGAGCGGCTGCGCGGTGCGGCGCACACGATCATTCCCGACCGCATCGAGGCCGGCACGTTTGTCGTCGCGGCCGGCATTACCGGCGGGGATCTGGTGATCGAGCGCTGCCGCCCCGACCATCTTCGCGCGGTCCTTGCGAAGTGCCGCGAGGTGGGCCTGCTCATCGAGACGCCGTCGCCGACGAGCGTGCGCGTCCGCGCCGAAGGGCCGCTGCGCGCCGCCGACATGACCACCGAGGAATATCCCGGCTTCGCCACCGACATGCAGGCGCAGTACATGGCGCTCGTGACGCAGGCTGAGGGAGCGTCGGTCATCAGCGAAACGATCTTCGAGAACCGCTTCCTGCACGCGCTGGAACTGGCGCGGCTGGGGGCGAACATCCGCGTCGAAGGCAGCCGCGCCATTGTCCGGGGTCCAATGCCGCTAGACGGCGCGGGCATGACGGCCAGCGACCTGCGCGCCAGCGCGTCGCTGATCCTGGCCGGCCTGGCCGCGCGGGGCGAAACCATCATCGAGCGCGTCTACCATATTGACCGGGGCTACGAACGGATTGAAGAAAAGCTGCGAGTGCTCGGCGCCGACATCCGTCGCGTTCCGGCCTAAGTCACACAGCCGCAGGAATCGAGAAACCGACCCCCCCATGGATCCGAACCACCTACAGCCAGCTCGCGCGATTTTGGAGGCCGCCGTCGAGCGGCGCGCCTTCCCCGGGGCGGTGCTCGCCGTCGGATACGCGGGCAACGCCACCGTAGTTCCCGTGGGACGGCTGACGTACGAAGAGACCTCTGCGTCCGTCGCCGCTGACACGATCTATGACCTGGCGTCTCTGACGAAGGTGGTCGCGACGACGACCGCGGCTATGATCCTGCACGAGCGCGGCGCGCTTGCGCTCGACCGTCCCGTAGCCCGGTATCTGCCTGACTTTGTCGAGCCGTACGACACGGCCGCCGACCCGTTGTGGGCGGTTCGCGGAGAGATCACGGTGCGGCATCTGCTGGCGCACACGTCGGGGCTGCCCGGCTATGAGCGGTTTTTTCTGCGAGCGCGCGAAAAATCTCACGTCCTCGCCGAGGCGCTCGCTCTGCCGCTCGAGGAAAGTCCGGGAAGAAAAACCGTCTACAGCGATGTCGGATTTATTCTGCTGGGCGCGATCCTGGAGCAAGCATCCCGGCAGGGCCTGGATGCATTCTGCGAAGCGGAGATGTTTGCGCCGCTCGGAATGAAGGACACACGCTTCAACCCGCCCGAGGGAGTTTGGGACCGGATCGCTCCGACGGAGCAGGACGCGGAGTTCCGCAAGCGGCTGATCCGCGGCGAGGTCCACGACGAAAACGCCTGGGTCATGGGCGGTGTCGCGGGGCACGCGGGATTATTCGGGACCGCCGCTGACCTGGCGCAGTTTTGCGCGATGATGCTGGCGGGCGGCCAGGCAGACGAGAGGCAAATCCTGAAGCCCGAAACCATCCGCGAGTTTACGCGGCCCTGGCCGGCCGCTGCAGGCGCGGCGCGCGGTCTTGGCTGGGACAAGCCGGCCGAGCCGGCTTCGTGTGGCCGCCGCTTCGCGGCCTCCTCCTATGGACACCTGGGTTTTACGGGCACTTCGATCTGGCTCGATCCCGAAAGAAATTTGTTCGTGATTCTGCTAACGAACCGGGTGCATCCCACGCGGGCGAACGACGCGATCCGGCAGGTTCGTCCGGCCGTGCACGACGCAGTGGTGGAGGCGGTGATCGGGAAGGAGTGACTCTGACGGAGGGGAACTATTCTTTGCCCTTTTTCTTCTTGTCCGGGGCTTTTTCCTTGAGATCGCTGCCGACGAGTTCGACCAGGGCCATGGCGGCGCCGTCACCGACGCGCGAGCCGAGATGCGTGATCCGGACGTAGCCGCCGTTGCGGCCCATGAAGCGGGTCGAGAGGGTGCTGAAGACTTTGGTAATCGCGGCCGGGGTCTGGAGAAACGCGGCGGCCTGGCGGCGGGCGTGCAGCGTCTCGGCTTTCCCGAGCGTAATCATCTTCTCGGCGTGCGGGCGCAGGGCCTTGGCCTTGGCCACAGTCGTCACCATGCGCTCCTGCTCGATGAGGGAGGTGACCAGGTTCCGGAGCAAGG
>CAYWWM010000344.1:0-3934 GCA_964461735.1 uncultured Solibacteraceae bacterium
CTGCGCAGCAAACCACCATGGCCAGTGCGATTCTTCTCATCCGAAGTCTCCTTCTAGGGAACAGGGAACAGGGAATAGCAGGTCCCTCGTGACGGAGCTTCCGCTGAGCAGCCGAAGGTCTCCTCGGGATGACAAGCGTTTGGGATTTCATTCTGACTCCTGACTCCTGACTTCTGACTTCTTCTGTTCCCTGTTCCCTTCTATCTTCCCTCATAGACGATCTTCCCATCCACAACGGTCATGGCGATCGGGATGCGCTCGATCTGCTCTTCGGGAACGGTCAAATAATCGGCTCCCAAGACCACGAGATCGGCTTTCTTGCCTCGCTCAATCGAGCCGAGGTTCTTGTCCTCGGCGATGTAGCGGGCCGCCCAGATGGTTTTCATGCGCAGCGCGGTGGGCCGGTCAATGGCGTGGTCGGGACCCCAGACGCGCCCCTGCTCGTCTTTGCGCGTGATGTACTGCTGCAACTCCTCGAGCGGGTCGGTGCCCTCGATGTGGACCTGGAAGCCCTTGGCGATCAGTTCCGGGACGGGCTGCACGTCATGGAGGCGGTCGCCGTAGAGCTCGACCGCCATGCCAGGATTCTGCCACACCTTGCCGAGGCCGCGCCGCACGTCGAGGCGCTTGATCTGGGCATCCTGCCGTTGGTCCCAAAACATGTTGTGATCCAGGCCGAAGGGCCGCCACTGCGGGCGCAGCGCGATGTCGGGCTGCTGCAACGCTTCTTCAATCGAGTCCATCCAGATTTGGGTGGCCTGGTCGCCGACGTTGTGAATCCCCGCCGTGTTCCAACCATACTTGACGGCGGCCTGCACGTTGGCCCACTCGGTCAGTTCCTTCGGGACGGCGTTGTCCGTCCAGCGGTCTTGGTGCGGCCCGTAGCCGATCCATTTGTTTTCGCCCTCTGGGGCAAAGGCATAGCCGCCGGAGCGGAGCTTGGGATCGAGCGTCAGGGCGCTGCCGATGTCGGCGTTGCCGTCCGCCGACGCCAGACCCGCCCCCAGAATCTTCACCATGTCGCCCAGGCCGAAATCCACCAGGTTCCCCAGGCGGCGCAGATAGGCCTCCGCAAAGGGATTCTGGCGGATGAAATCGTGCGCCGCAAACAGGCGCATGGTCAGCTCGTTGCGATGCCAGAGAACGTTCACCACCGACAGGCTGAACCCCTGCGTGTGCGCCACCATCGTGGTGATGCCCTTGGCGTTCAGGCCCCGGAACATTTCTTTTTGCTCCGCAACCATGGCGTCGTCAATCTTCGGCCAAGGACGCAGGTCCCAGCCCACCACGCCGGTGGCCTGTCCGTAAATCTGTCCATTGGGCCGGCCGCTGGCGTCCTTGATGATCCCCGGATGATTCATGCCCATGGGCATGCGCTCGGCGACTTTTTCGAGCATCAAGGAATTGACGATCATGTCCGACGACGTGACGCTGGCCGCGATCGGGTTGCGCGGACTGATCGGGTCGAGGTCGTCTTTGGTGAGCCGTAGCGCGTCCTGGCTCTCTTCGAGCAGCCGGAAGAAGACCATCTCGCCCGGAGGCTGCGACGCCGTGCGGCTCGCGATTTCCTTGAGGATGTCCGCCTTGCTTTCGATCCGCATCGTGCCGAAGATTCGGCCTCCGACCAGGGTTTCTTTGTAAAGGTTCCCGGCCACCAGGTCGTTGTCGGCGTCGGTGGCCACGAAGCCCGGAATCGTGGTCCGGCCCTGCAAGTCGAGGACGCGCGTATTCGGCCCGCGCAGCCGCAACACTTCCTGATTCGTCCCCACCGCCAGAAACACGCCGTCGCGGATCGCCACGGCCTGCGCGGTGCTGAAGTTCTGATCTACGGTCAGGATTTTGCCGTTGTGGAGAATCGTGTCGGGATACCGGATCAACTCCGGCGGAATATCGGTCTGCGCCCAGGCGCTTCCCGCTCCCAGCAACAGCATCGCCATCAGGACAAACATTCGCATCATGATCCCACCTCCGGGCTGAACCGCCATTCGTCTTTCTAAAGAAATACCATAACTGCGCCCCTCAGAGGTAGCCACGGCACGCCTTTTGTGCCGTGGGTTTGCGCCAAGACGAACCCGGAACTTGCCCACGGCACACAGAACGTGCCGTGGCTACGTCTGGAAAGTTTCACTGCCCGCCGAAAGCCTTGGAAACCACATTCTACCGGACCGCCCTCGGAACGTCTGAACCTGCATGATTCACTTCCCAACCACCGAGAAGATTTCCTTTTTTCTCTAGCCCAGGCGTTCACGCCTGGGAACGCGGAATCGAACCATTTTCTTTCAGCCCCCTTCAGGGGGCTTTGGTCCGCACGGCGAGATAAGCCCCCTGGAAGGGGGCTAAACATTCTGTCGGCCTCATTCCCCCCAGGCGTAAACGCCTGGGCTAGGGAAAAGATACGTCATGAATAATTCAGGTGAAGGCGCGCCCTTACAACTCTTCAAAGAGGTTATGCAACAACCGCCTAATCTAAGAGGTTGTTGAAAAACCAGTGGAAGGGCGTGCGTCAGGGCACGGCTTCAGCAGTGCCGAAAAGCACGCCCTTTCCTTTCAATCCAACTTCTGGGAGCTTCGTCTGCGGCACGCTTGAAAGCGTGCCCTGACGAAGGGCCCGGAGACTTTTTCAACAACCGCCTAAGGAACTGAGCAAAGGAATCCGTTACACTCCCTTGGTGTCTTTGTGCCTTAGTGGTAAGGGACCTACACCTATCTCTGTCCCCGCCTCCAATACCAATACAGCGGCATGCCTAACGCGATCGTGGCCATCGAAAGCAGCGATTCGGCCGGACGGCCGCGCAGCGTGAAGAAGAGAATCCACGCCGAGAACCCCAGAAACAACAGCGGCGTCGCCGGATAGAGCGGAGTTCGGAACGGCCGGGCGAGCTCCGGGCGCCGCCAGCGCAGCACCATCACCGACGCCACCGCCAGCGCCGAAAACAGCACCAGCGCGAATCCGGAGTAAACGATCAACTGCTCGAAAGTGCCCGTCAGAATCAGCGCGGAGATCCATGCGGACTGCGCCAGGATCGCCGCGGCCGGGCTGCCGTAGGAGGCGTGGACTCCCGCCAGGCGCTTCGGGAACAGGCCGTCGGAGGCCATCGCGAAATAGACACGCGGCCCCGCCAGGATCATGGCGCTCGCCGAAGCCAGGATCGAGAGCGCCATGACGGCCGACACCAGGTACGTGGCCGCTTCCCCGAACAGCGCCAGCGAAGCCTTCTCGCCGATCTCGAGCACGCCGCTCATTTCCGAAATCGGCAGCGCGTAGAGGAACAGCACGTTCAGCGCCATGTAGAGCGCCATCACCACGCCCGTTCCCGCCATGAGGGAAACCGGGATGGTGCGGTTCGGGTCCTTCACCTCGCCCGCCAGGTAGACCGCCGCGTTCCATCCGCTGTAGCAATAGAGAACGAAGATCAGCGACACGGCGCCGTTGCTCAGGGCGGAGGAGGGGATCAATGCCGGGATCAACCCCGATGCGCCGCTCCGGAAGTGACCCCAGTCGCCCGTCCCCAGCGCCAGGCCGAGAACGATGAGCGCCACAATCGCCGTGATCTTCCCGACCGTCAGGGCCACTTGCATCCGCCCGCCGCGCTCGACTCCGCTCACGTGGACGAGGGTCAGGAACCACAGCGCCAGCAGCGCCGTCACCTGGCCGCCGCTCAACGAGATGTTCACGGGTCCCAGCGCCGCCGATCCCAGGACGTAATCCGGACCGAGCGCGGGAGCGAAAATCGAGAGGTAGGCGGAAAACCCGATGCAGGCCGCCGCTACCGGCGCGGCAAACCCAGCAAAAAACGACGTCCAGCCCGACAGAAACCCCCAGAACGGCCCGTAGGCTTCCCGCAAATAAATGTATTCCCCGCCCGCCCGCGGCAGCGCCGCCCCGAGTTCGCTATAGGAGAGCGCGCCCGCTAGTGCTAGAATGGCCCCCAGG
>CAYWWM010000345.1:0-3912 GCA_964461735.1 uncultured Solibacteraceae bacterium
AGTCAAAGCCGTGCGCGTTGGGGCCGAATTCGGGTTTCCAACCGAGGTGCCATTTTCCGATCAGCGCCGTCGCGTAGCCGTTGTTCTTGAGCAGTTGCGGCAGAGAGCGCCCCGTGAGAGGCAAGACCGCTTCCCGATCCCGCTCGCCGAGCGCCCGCTCGAATTTCACGCGCTGCTGATAGCGGCCCGTAATCAGGGATGCGCGGGTCGGCGTGCATTGAAAGGAGGCGTAGAAGTCGGTGAACCGCACGCCCTCTCGGGCGAGGCGGTCAATGTTCGGTGTCCGGATGTCGGGCGCGCCGTAGCTGCCGAAGTCGCCGTAGCCCACGTCGTCCGTAATAATCAGCACGACGTTCGGCTTTTGTGGATTCGCGGTTTGGCTTTGCGCGAAGCCGGGAGCAGCAATGAGACTGAGAACGATCAGAACGACGACTCGAGGCATTCATGACCTCCTAGTGCACAGGTAAATGCCAGGGATAGATTACGCTCACGAGATGCTCAAATCAATTCAACAACTCGGTCTCCCTTGTTCAAGCAGGCTTCGACCGCGCTCCATAGGTGATCAAACGCTTGAAGGAGATCGGGGGTGCGGCCGTTCCCCAATCGGACCCAGACCAGTTGACCGCTGGCCGACTGGGAAGAAATGTTGAGGAAGTCGTCGTCCTTCGTTACTAGCACGTAGCCGTGTTCCAGCACGTACTGCCAGACCTTTCGATCATGGGCCTCGGCGAGGCTAACCTCCGTGACGTGGAAGGACTCGATGCCGCGTGCTGTGAGAAATCGAGCGAGGGCAGGAGGAAGCTGATTATCAATGAGGCACTTCACGCTGATCGGAGCACCGCATGGTTAGTCTGATGGGCTGCGTATTCAATCGCGGCCAAAATGTCTTCTCGCTCCAGGTAGGGGTAGTCCTTCAGGATCTCGTCGAACGAGGCCCCCGCCCCAAGGAGTTCCAGGATGTCTGTGACGCGAATCCGCAATCCGCGGATGCACGGCCGTCCCCCGCATTTGCCTTCTTCGATCGTGATCCGCTTGAGCCGTTCCGTTGCCATAGCTGCGACCTATATCATGATGCACATCCACTTAATGCAATTCAAGCAGGGCGTCTTGTTTAATTCGTTCCGCCCGGCACTGCCTTCGCAAGCCAGCGGGCGATGGCGGCGGCGATCTCCTGGTTGTTTTTCTCGATCATCACCATGTGGCCGTTGCCGCGGATTCCGGCCTCGTCCAGTTTGATCCAGGTGGCCTGGACGCCGGCCTGCTCCAGGTACTTCACGGTGCAGTGGTCGTAGGCCGCGTGATAGGAAGCCTCCGCTGTCACGATCAAGTGCGACACCTTCTGGAGGTTCGGCAACGTCCGCGCCGGTGCCTTCTGCATCCAGCAGCGGGCGAGGTTCGGAGCGTCGGGCTTTTCCTGCTGCACGATGGCGAGGTCGGAGGCGCTCGCGGCCGCCGGTGAATAGGCGAGCGGCATGGCTGTTACGCCCCAGACGCGCGTCTTGGCGGCGTCGCGGAACCACTGCGGCGCCCCGATGGTTTCGACGTCGAAGAAGGGCGGGCCGCTCGGCTCGATCGAGAGCAGGGCTTTCACGCGGTCGGGCCGCGCGTCTGCCACCGGCCAGCCGAACGCCCCGGATTGGGAGTGCGTCAGCAGAATGGCCGGGCCGATCTTCTCGAGCAGCGCCACAAGGGCGTCGCGATTCAAAGTCTGCTGCAACATGAAATCCTGAATGGCGGTCACCTGCGAGGAGTAGAACTGATCGAAGACCGGATCGCCCGGCGCGCCCGCTCCCGGCCACTGCGTGTGCAACCGCGCCTGCGGCCAAAGGTTGTATCGCGCGGGTGCGGTGAAGCGCTGCTGCACGCGCTCCAGATCGAGGCGCGTCTGCGGGCCGTAGACATCGGCCTGGTAGGCGGCTCGGGCCCGCCCGGGTTGGTCCACCACGTAGACCGCATAGCCCTCGCGCAGGAAGAACTGCGCCCAGCCTTCGCGGCCGTCGGGCGTGCCCGTGAAGTTGGTTCCCGTCTGGCCGCCGCCGTGGACCAGGACAATCGGATAGGGATGCGTCTGCCGGCTGGGAACCTGGAACTCGGCGTAGAGCTGGCCGCTCATCACCTTCTGGCCATTCACGGTTGAATACTTTCCTCCGACGAAAAAGTAGCCCTGGCGCGCGATGGACAAGGGCGCTTGGCTCTGGGCTTGCGCCACCGCTTTCGGCGTCGCTCCCCACCGAAGCGAAACGACGAGCGCCAGGAAAACTCCCCAGAGGATCGGTCTGATCCGGTCTCGGTTCATAAGATGTTCCCTCCCTCGGCGATCCCCCAATTCTACCTGATTATTTGCCTGCCGACCGGCAATGTTGCGTGTAGTATGCTATGAAGCTGTTTCGCAACTTTTCGAGTTCTGTGAGGGCACGCCTTCAACGGATTATTCACGAAGGAAGCCCCTCTTTCTCTAGCCCAGCGCTTCAGCGCTGGGTGAGGAGTCGTAACAAGTGATCTCCGGCCCGCTTTAGCGGGCTTTCCGAGGCTGGCTGCCGCCAGAGGGCACGACGAGGGCTAAAGCCGAAAGGAGGGAAGGCCGCTAAAGCGGCCTGTTCATAGATTTCCCGCTTCCCCCGGCCTGAAGGCCGGGGCTAGAGAAAAAGGGGACGGCCGGAAGCAGTTCTGGACTCAGCGGCTGATGCCGCAGTCATACCGCGGTTGAAACCGTGCGCTTACGACAGCTTCACCGGGTTCTCCGGTGTAGGGGTGACAGCGAGGTAGTTGTGGCGATTGACATTGCTTCCACATCCATCATCAGCCCACTCGCGAGACTCGCCGAGAGCGTGTCGGTCGGGCCGTTCTGTGTGGTCGAGGACGAGGTCGAGATCGGCGCGGGAACGCGGCTCGATTCGCACGTGGTCATCAAGCGGTATACCAGTCTGGGCGAGAACAACCATTTGTATCCCGGCGTGGTCCTCGGCAACGATCCCGAAGACCGTAATTTCACCGGCGAGCGGTCGTATCTGAAGATCGGAAGTCGCAACATCTTCCGCGAGCATTCGAGCGTCAGCCGGGGGACTCCGCCGGAGTCCGTGACGGTCGTGGGCGACGACAACTACATCATGATCGGGACGCACGTGGCGCACAATTGCCGCCTCGGGTCGAACATCGTCGTCTGCAACAACTGCTCGGTGGCCGGGTACGTGGAGATCGAGGACGGCGCGTTTCTCTCGGGCGGCGTGGTCGTGCATCAGTTCTCCAAGATCGGGCGCCTGGCGATGATCGGCGGCAACACGCGCGTCAATCTCGACGTGCCGCCGTTTCTGCTGGCCTCGGATTTCAACGTCGCCGCGCGCGGCCTGAATCTCGTCGGACTGCGGCGCGCGGGCATCGGCAACGATGCGATTCGCCAGTTGAAACAGGCCTACCGCATTCTCTACCGCTCCGGCTTGCCGCTGGCGCAAGCCCTGCAACGAATGGAGCAGGAAATTCCAACCCCCGAAGCGCGTCACCTGGTCGCGTTCATCCGCGGCTCGAAGCGCGGCATCTGCCGCGACGCGCGAGGGCGCGTCCCGGATGAAATTAGCCACGGAGGCACAGAGACACAGAGGATGCCAAAGCTCCAAATCCAAAATCCTAACCCGGCAGAGCCGGAACCAAAATGACAGATTCCAAATTCCGGATTCCGAATTCCGAAACATTGGACCGTTTCCGAAGCGCTTCAAAGGCCCGTGAGTATTGGCCAAAACCGATAGGCTCAAAAATTTCCTGCCAGCGGCAGCAAGAATTCAATTCCATAGGTACTAAAACAAATTCAAAATTCCCAATATTCCAAATTGCAAACGGTTCCCTCCGAAACTTCTGTCTCGCGGAGTCTCAGAGCTGTCTCTTATACACATCTCCGAGCCCACGAGACTAGGCATGATC
>CAYWWM010000346.1:0-3901 GCA_964461735.1 uncultured Solibacteraceae bacterium
CCGGCGGCCGCCAGCACGCGTTCGGGGCTGAGCGTCCCCTGGAACATCTGGTAAACCTCGCGCATCGGGACGCGGGAGTCCGGCCCCACGGGCAGCAGCGCTGTCTTGGCCCGCTCGGGCGACTCCGCGCGCGCCACGCAGAGAAAGTGCCAGGCCGCGTTTTCGACGTCGTCCGGATTCACCGTGCGATGAGACTCGAACTGTTCGCGGCAATCGCTATACCGTCCCGCGTAGTAGAGCGCGATGCCCCGCTGCCAGAGGTAGGGCGCGCTGCGCGGAGCGAGCCGGACCGCAGCGTCGAACTCCGCCACCGACTCCGCGATGCGCCCGGCCTGGAAATGGGCAATCGCGCGGCCCAGCGCCTGTTCCGCGGGCGACTGCGCGCAGGCTGCGGCGGCGAATGCGAGCAGGGCTGCGGCCAGCAGTTGGCTCATCCGGCCGGCGGCCGCATGCAGAGCCGTTCTCGCCGCCGCTCTAGCGGCGCAGATCGAGGCACACCAGCGTGTCTTCGTTTCGCACATAGACGAATCCGTCGGCGATCGCGGGGTAGGCGCGCACGGTGGGCGGGAGGATTCGCGCGCGGGCCAGCGGCCGGAAGGCGTTGGGCGACACGGCGGCAATCACCAGCTCGCCATTTTCGCGGAGGATGAGCAGGCGGTTCCCGACCAGCGTGACGGTTCCGGCGCCGAAGCGGTCCTCGCTCCACTTCACCTGGCCCGACTCGAATTCAACCGCGCGGAAACTCTGGCCGAACTCCTGGCGCCCGTGGAAGCCGTACAAATGGCCGCCTTGGTAGACGCTGGTGGCGTAGTGATTCGAGAGCGCATCGTCGGACGCCCACAGTTCGGTGAGCTGCGAGCCTGCTGCGCGCAGCGCCGCCGCGCCCGGCCCGTATTCGGCCGACACGAAGATCAGGTCGCCGATCACGAGCGGCGTCGCCGCGTTCACCGAAGCCGCCGAGCGGGACCGCCACGCTCGCTGAAACAAGACCGCTCCCGTCGCCGGATCGAGACCCACGAGGCCGTTGCGCGTCAGGAAGATGGCGTGGCGGCGGCCGCCGATGGTGGCGGCGACTCCCGATGAATAGCTGGCCGCGTCGGCCGTCGCCGTCCAGAGCACGTTGCCGGTCTTGGCGTCGAAGGCGACAATCCCGGCGTCGCGTCCGCCGATATTCGCCATCACTCGCCCATCCTCAACGAGGGGCGAGCCGGCGGCGCCGAACCAGCCTTTGGCCACGTTGAACCGCGCGCGCGTGTCCACGCTCCAGATGCGCTTGCCGTCCGCCAGGCCGATGGCGTGCAACTGCCCTTCGGCTCCGAACGTGTAAACGACGCCGTCGGCGACGACGGGAACTGCCCGCGGCCCCTCGTCAAAACCGAAGTCATCGCGGTAGGCGGTGGGATAGGAATAGCGCCATTGGCTCGCTCCGGTGCGCGCGTCGAAGGACTCGAGAACTTCTGCGTTGGCCACTCGATGAAACAGGAGCAGGCGCCCCTGTACGACGACCGGCCCGCTGAACCCCGCCCCCACCGGCTTGCTCCAGACCACGCGCGGTCCGCCCGCGCCCCAGGTCTCGGCGAGCGCCGCGCCCCGAGAAACGCCGTTGCGGTCCGGCCCGAGGTACTGCGGCCAGTCCTCGGCGGCCGTCCGCATCACCATCACGAAGAGCGGCACGAGGATGATGGCGAGCCACAGCAGCCTGCCGCTCAGAGAGTCAACAGTACCGTGGATCCTATCTAAAGAGTGCATGGCGGACATGAGGTCTCCGCCCCCAGTATGGAGGGCGTCGGGAGCCCCCGCAAGAAAATTCTGCCGAGGGTTTCAAGAGAACCGAGCTACCGTGCACTCCTGTGACGGGCACGTTTCTATGTCATTTTCAGAAATGACGCAGCCCGGCCTGTGCCCCGCCGAGCCATCCAGTCAGGTTCTTGCCCGAAGGGCAAGACCTTGAATAGCCGTAGGTTTTAACCTACGGTCAAGATGCAGCAAAGGGGATTCCCGGCCCCGAAGGGGCCTACCTCCCTCCCCCGGTCAACCCCTGGCGGGGTTGTGTCCCCAATATTACCTTCTTTCCGCAGGTTGAAACCTGCGGCTACTCACAGTCCGGCCCTCCGGCCGGCCGGGATACACCAAATTAGAAATGCCCTAGAACGGACCCGCGTCCCACGGCCCCCAGATCGCCAGCGTCTGTCCAGTCGCTTGGATGTTGACAAACAGCGTGCGGCCATCCGGACTGAACGTGGCTCCGGCGAACTCGGAGTCGTTGGCAATGTTTTGGGCGAAGTCGAAGACCTCGCCCGCGCGGGTGAGGCCGCGCAGGAAGTTCGATCCCGCCGCGTCCTCGCACAGCAGCAGCGCTCCCTGGGGCGTGGAGCAAATGTTGTCCGGACGCTTGAGAACTTCCGGTCCGGGGGATTCGAAGATCAGCGTGAGGTCTCCGCCGTCCGGCGCCGGGCGGTGGCGCCAGATTTGACCCTGCTCGGCATCGCCCCCGTTGGTGCAGTCAAAATAGATCGCGCGGTCCTCATACCAGCAGCCTTCGATGTTCGTGAACCGCGCCGCGCCCCGGTTCCAACCCTGCTGGAAGACAGCGTCAATCTCGACGGAGTCTCCCGTGGGGTCCGGGTCAGGGATGTCCACCCAGCGGACCGGGAGCACGACGCCCGCCCTCTGCCCGGCGGCCGTGTCGTACTGCTCTCGATCCCGGAGCGCCAGCATCTGCAGCCGGCCGCTGGCAAGGTCCGGGCGCTCGCCGCGCCGGTACGGTCCGTCCGAAACGAAACGATAGAAGCCTGCGTCTCCCCGGTCTTCGGTTTCGTAAACGATACCCGTCGCGGGATCCACCGCCACGGCTTCATGGCGGAGCCGTCCCAGGGCGCGCAGGGGAATCGCGGGGACGTCCTGCTCGGCGGACGCCGGAACGTCGAAGACGTAGCCGTGCGGCTTCAGATAGCCTTGCCGCTGATCGCCGAAGTGCTCCTCGCAGGTGAGCCAGGACTGCCACGGCGTAGGTCCGCCGGCGCAGTTCCGCGTGGTTCCGGAAAGGCTCGCGAAGGCGCGGACGATCTCTCGCGTCGTGGGGTTGATTTCGAGCGAGGTGGTCCCGCCGCCCGCCAGCGGATCGTAAGCTCGCGCCGGGTCGGCGAAGGCCGCCCCGTTCTGCGGCTGGCCGCCGGCCTCGTGGTTGCGGATCAGGCGAATGTTGCCGTTGGGAAGCGGGAAGGCTGCCATGCCGTCATGGAGCGTGGGCGTGGGCTGTCCGTCCGACATGGGCGAGCCCGCAACGCCAAGCACTCGGTACTGGAAACCGGCGGGCAGCGCCAATTCGGGACCGGCCTTCTGAAGCGGTCCGTAGCCAGCGGACGCAGCGTGGGAAGCCCTGCGCCCGCAGGCCGCCCATTGCAGCGCTCCGAACGCCGAGAGGCCGCCGCCGACCACGCGTGCCGACTGGGCCAGGAAGGCCCTGCGATGCATCAAAGCAGCAAATTCCCCGTCTAAACAACTAACAACCTAACACCTTAGACCTGGCACCTAACACCTGACACCTAACACCTCGTTCACACGCGCGCGGCCTTGAGCGCGGCCAGCACGCGCCGATCTCGGAACGGAGCGCGCCGGATGCGGACGCCGGTGGCGTCGAAGATGGCGTTGGCGACCGCCGCCACCACGGGTTTGCATCCCGCCTCGCCGGCTCCATACGGAGGAAGGTCGGGCCGGTTCGGGTTGGGATCGCCGTTCACCAACACCACGTCCATCTGAGCGGGCGCGTCGGCGTGCCGAAGCGTGGGATGCGTAACCCAGTCCACGCTCGTCACCTTCTCGGTGTCGAACTGCACTTCCTCGTGGAGCGCACGGCTCAGCCCATAGAGCATGTTGCCTTCGATGACGCGGCGCAGCCCTT
>CAYWWM010000347.1:0-3897 GCA_964461735.1 uncultured Solibacteraceae bacterium
TCACCATGCAGAACGCAGAGCGGTTGACCCTGACCGAGATGCAAGAGTTTCTGGCCGGCAGTCGGGCCGTGCAGTGGACGGCCTGTGGACGAGAAGCGATCTACGAGTTCCTGCGGCGCGTGCTGGAGTCCCAGCAATACGGCCGGCGGAGCAAAGCCGAGAAGGGGATCGTGCGCCTCTTCCTGGGAAAGCTGACGGGGCGGAGTCGGGCGCAGCTCACCCGGCTGATCGGGCAGTGGAACCGGCGGGGACGGATCGCCGTCCGCGCCGCGCAGCGGCATCGCTTTCCGTGTCGCTACACGCGCCAGGACATCGCCTTGCTGGCAGCGGTGGACACGGCTCACGAAGGACTCTCCGGCCCGGCGGTGCGGCGCATCGTGCAGCGGGAATACCGGGTCTTTGGCAAGGCCGAGTTCCAACGCCTGGCGCAGATCTCCGCCTCGCATATCTACAATCTGCGGCGCGCCGGAGCCTATCGCCAACAGCGGGTGCAGCTGCACCACACCCGGGCGCGGCAGGTCGCCATCGCCGAACGGCGCAAACCGGACCCGCACGGCCAGCCCGGTTATCTGCGGGTCGATACCGTGCACCAGGGGCATCACGACGGCCGCCCCGGTCTCTATCACCTCAACTCCGTCGATACCGTGACGCAGTGGCAGGTGGTCGGCGCCACGGAAACCATCTCGGAACGGCACCTGGTGCCCGTTCTGGAAGCCATCCTGCACCCCTTCCCCTGCCGCATTCTCGGTTTCCATTGCGATAACGGCGGCGAGTTCCTCAACTACACCGTGGCCCGGCTGTTGAACAAGCTGCTGGCGGAGTTCACCAAGTCCCGCCCCTACCGCACTACCGACAACGCCTTGGTGGAGGGCAAGAACGGCGCGGTGGTCCGCAAGCAGCTCGGCTACGGACCGCTCGCGGCGGAGCAAGCGGCCGCCTTGCAGCGATTCTACATGGCCTGGTTCAACCCCTACCTGAACTACCACCGGCCCTGCGGCTTTGCCACCGTCCAGATCACCGCGCGCGGCCAGCGCAAGCGTCGCTATCGCCCCGACGACTACCGCACGCCCTACCAGAAGCTGCTCTGCTTGCCGCGCTGGGAGCAGTTCCTGAAGCCCGGTGTGACCGCCGCGCTGCTCGCTGCGCACGCCACCCGGCGCAGCGATACCGAGGCCGCCCGGCAGATGCAGCGGGCCAAAGCCACGCTGCTGACCCAGTGCCAGAAGCAGCGCCGCCCGAGAACTCTCGCGCCGCCGGCGGTACCCGCCCGATCTCTGGGGAGTTGAAGCAGGGCAAGAGGGCTGCCGCCCCCTTGCCCCGCACCCCCATCCCCCGCTACACACAACTGCCAAAGAAAGGAGAACCCCATGACCCTTTGGGTCACAACGAAGAATGAAAATAGCCGGGCGGGTGGCTCTTTTTAGTTTCAGTAACTTACGGCTATTTTCGAAGGAGAACCCCAGCAGGAATGAATCCCCTACCCACTCCCATTTTCAGGCTCATTCTTGGATTGGAAAATGCTCAAATAGCTAAACCGCCCTACCCGCCGGGGCCGTCGTTCAACATGTACTGATCGAGGGAATTGAGCTCGCGCTTGAGGTCTTCCACCTTGTCGTTCAGCAGGTCGCGAATGGAAAGCATTCCGAGCAACTGCCCGGCTGCCCCTATGATCGGGAGATGGCGGAGGTGGCGCTCGAGCATGAGGGTCATGGCCTCGGCGGCGGGCGTTTTGTCATAGGCGGTCGAAACCGGCGCGGTCATCACCTCCCGCACTTTGGTGCGTTCGGGGTCGCGTCTTTGCTGCACGACACGGAGCATCAAGTCGCGCTCCGTGAAAATCCCGCGCAATTCGGCCATCTCGACGACGGCGATCGCCCCCACGCGGTTCTTCGCCATCACGGCCACGGCGTCCAGGACCGTGTTATCGGGTCCGATTTCGGCCGGGGGAACGTCCGCAATTTTCAGGAGACCCATCGTAACCTCCCGGGAAGCTGGAGCGTCTTGCTGTCCAGGTTCTCTTAGCCAAATTTTTTCTGCCAGCACTATACAGGGAATCGGGTCTGGAGGGAAGGCCTTTTCCAGGGCTGGTTTTTGCGAGAAGATAGCGCCGTGAACTTCCGCCAGGAGGTCCCTATGAGAGCAATGGCGAGACGACCCCCGAGACAAATAGTCAAACGAGTTTTTTTGCCTTGCCTGGCATGTTCCCTGTTGATTGCCACCGCTTGCGAAAGGATGACACCCACCGTGCCTACCGGAAATGACACTCCGGTCGAAGTTCCCAGAGTCGTGGACCTAACGTATCCCTTCGACGAATCCACCATCTATTGGCCGACGGACACACAAGGCTTCCGGCACGAGCAAGTGTTCTACGGGCGGACCGAGGCGGGCTACTGGTACGCCACCTTCAACCTGGCGGCGAGCGAGCACGGCGGCACGCACCTCGACGCCCCGATCCACTTCGCAGAGGGCCGGCAGGCGGTCGAGCAAATCCCCGTCGAGCGGCTCGTGGCGCCGGGCGTCAAGATCAACATCGCCGACCAAGCGGCGCGAGACCGCGACTATCGGCTGACGGCCGGCGATATCGAACGCTGGGAGGCGAGCGCGGGACGCATTCCCGAGGGCGCCATCGTCCTGATCGAGACGGGCTGGGGACGCTACTGGGGCGACCGGCGGATGTACCTTGGCTCGGATCGGACGGGCGACGCTTCCGATCTCCACTTTCCGGGAATCGGCCGCGACGCCGCGGAGCTGCTCGTCGAGCGCCGCGCGAGCCTCGTCGGAATTGACACCGCGAGCCTCGACCACGGACCGTCGCAGGACTTCATCACGCACCAAGTGTTGAACGGCGCCGACATCGCCGGGCTCGAAAACGTCGCCAGCCTCAGCCTGCTACCGGAAAAGGGCTTTCTGATCGTGGCGCTTCCCGTGAAGATCGCAGGCGGCTCCGGCGCGCCCTGCCGCATCGTCGCACTTTTCGGAAGAGGGTGAGTGGTGAATAGGGAATAGGGATACTACTTGTTGCCGAGGGATCAAGAATGGCAGAGAAGAAGACGTCCGGAAGAAGAAAGAAGGCATCGGGAAACAAGAAGAATGGGGGCAAGACGGCGAAGCAGTACGTTAGGGCGGGGGAGACGGTGGTGAAGGTGTCCAACTTCGGTCTGGAGGTTTGGCTGTATGACGACGCCAACCGCGAGGCAATCCGCCGCTCCGGGGCCATGAATTTCATGTCCGGCCCTACCCAGGGCCAGGAGTCGTTCGCCGCCCAGGCCCAGGCATTTTCGGCCGCCCTTCGGGGCGGTCTGCTGGTGGGTTACAGCCTCTGGCAGGACGACGAATTGCATGTCGCCGTCATTGTCGGCAATCCCCTGACGAAAAAGGAGATGAGCGCGGCGCGGTGGCTGGAGCCGCAGCGGGCTTTCTTGCGGCTTCCTTCCGGAAAGCTCTGCGTCGAGTCAAACGACGCTTGCCGGATTGGACCCGAAAAGCCGGGGAGAAAGGCGCCGTCGTGAAAGTTCCTCCCGGCGATTACCGGCTGACGTTGTACCGGGCCGACTACGCTTCTGTCCCTGGCGCGTTTCTTGTGGTGGCTCTGCGGCGGCAAGAGGCGTTGAAAGAGACGTAGGACAGAATCTCGATGGTGAGACTCTGAGGACAATACGATGTTCAGAATAATGTTGGATTGAGGATGGTTAAAATCCCACATCTGCACGCACGTGCGGGTTTCCAGGCGAAATAGCGTAGCCAGGGGTGAGCCGTGCGCGTCTATATCTTGGGTGCAGGAGCATCGCACCACGCGGGCTATCCTCTCGCTGCGCAGCTTGGGTTGTCCTGCCTCAGCTGACATTGGAGTGTTCGCCGTTACAATAACGGAGAACACCCATGTCGAAACAACGCCAG
>CAYWWM010000348.1:0-3883 GCA_964461735.1 uncultured Solibacteraceae bacterium
TTCGATGGAGCGCCGCGGAAGCGTCAAGGGGAACTCCCCCTCCAGCCGCACGTAGCGGTTCACGAACAACTGCGTCATCGCCATCTCGCCTCCGACCACGGCGAGGCCAATGCCGACGTGCGTGTGGGCGGGATCGAGGATGTTCCTGCGGTGTCCGTCGAGCGGCGGCTTTTCCTCCACCATGCGCCGGTGGGAGTCGAGCAGCTGCGGGAGAATTCCTTCCGGGTGGGTCGGGAGCGGGGCGGGATCGAGAGAGTAAACGGTCACGTGGGAGGCGTTTTCCTGCACGTAATCGCGCCCGCCTGCGAGATGGTAGCGGTGATAGGGCAGCAGGCCTTTGAGATTCCAGTGGGAAAGGTATTTACGCGCCGCCATCTCCTGGCAGTGCTGATCGCCGACCTGCGAGCTGAGCCGGTCGAACTCAACCGGGCCAACGCCGTTGGCCGCGCGGTCGCGGTTGATCTGCGCCACGAGGGCGAGGCGGGTCTGGTAGTAGGGGTCGTCGGTGGCGGGCGACTGCGCTAGAAGGTTCTGCATCATTTTCTTGCGTTCCCCTGCCTTTTCAGAGTTGGGGAGATCCGCTTAGTGCCCAGCGACTGAACAAGGCGCTCAAGTCGCGCAAGAAAAGTCTGAGCGAGGGATCACGCTGCTGGGCGTAAGGAATGTTAAGATATTGGATGACATCCGCCGCAAACTCCCGCCCGCCCAAAGGAGCCAGCGCGTCCGCTTTGCGAATGGATTCAGCCAAGAGTCGCTTGTAGTAACCCTTTTCACATTTGTAAGTCGGCAGATCACAGCCCACTCCGAAGACGGACCTGAAGGCGTTGGGGTCAACCATCATCCACTTTTCGATGTGCGGGTCGGGAATGGCATACAGAACAACTTCCCGAACTTGGTCAAATCCCTCGGTGACCCTTTCCATGATCTGCTTACGGTCGTTGTAACCTGTACAATTGGCGTCAGTGGCAACCAGAATGGCATCCGGCAGCGGTTCGCGCCCCTTCCGCAGATCAAGCAAGAACCGCTCAAACTCATGGTGCATTTTGGTTATTCCACCCCGCGCGCTATATGGCCGAATCTCGATCGGGATGTTCCTCTCCGCCGAAAAGCGTTGAAGGAACGCTTCGATGTAGTCTCTGTGAAAGGAGTCTTCCCCGAAGAGAAGGATGCTACGCATCAAAATCGCCTCGAAGCATTCTTGCAGAAACCGGAAAGACTTCTTTGTCATCGAGTGCAGTGTCAACAGCAGAACCTCTTGACAACGGTCCCCAATGCTTCAAAGGTTCAATAAGGGTCGCTCCTTTTTCCTTCCGACAGACAAAGAGCGAGTCGTCCGGGACCAAATCCGGAAGAATAGGCGAGTGGGTTGTGACGATAAGCTGAGTTTCTCCCAAGATCGTGCGATTCGTCAGCAGCTCTTGGATGTCCTGTATCCGTCGCGGATGGATGCCGTTTTCGGGTTCCTCAAACCCCACGACTGCTGGAGGTTCCTTCACTCCTGCAAGGGCCAGAAGACCAAGGATGCGGAGGGTTCCTTCCGAAAGGACTCTGGCGGGTACTAGAGTATTACCTTCGAGAATGCTCAGCTCCACCTCACCCATCTTGTTCACCTCAGGGCGAATCCCCGTTATGGAGGGGATGATGGACCGTAAGGCCTTCTCCACAGCCCAAAACCGATGGGGCGAAAGAGTGCTGAGAGTATTGAGAAAGGCCGCCAGTTCTTCTCCCATGAGGCCAATGTGCCGGACCTCCTTAACAGGTGTTGAAGCGCGCATCCGCTCACGAGGTTCGAAATAATAGAAAAACCAGTTTTCCATCTCCCTCTTCAGCGCTGTGAGGTGTGGGTAATGTGGTGGATAGTGCGGTCGAGAAATTATTGAATGGTCCACATAACGATCAAAATATGCAGGGTGTGATTGTCCCTCCATACGAAGGTGAAAGCGATTGTCCTTCCGATCCATTTCAAGGTAGGCACTTGGCCTCTCGATCCGCTGGCCTCTGGCTCCCAGTGGTGCGAGATACTCGTCTGCAACCTTCAGAAGGCCTGCCTTGGGAAGAATCTCGACTGCTATCCGATACCTGAGGTTTTTTCTGTGAATGAACTCGGGTTCCTTCTGACTTGTTGGTCCACCATTTCCCGATAGTCCCTTGCCTGATTTCATCTCCGAGATTTGCCGGTTCACGTCACTAACCACCGCAGGGGACAGTTCAACGTCTACCTCGATTGAGAAAGTCGCAGATTCTCTCTTAAGAAGGCCCTCAATTCCTCCCTCCTCCCCAAACCAATACGATTCTAAGGGCTTACCTCGGTAGGGAGGCTCAAAAGCCTCTTTTAGATTCCTGCTTGTAACAATTCTGGCGAGAAGCTGCAAAGCATCAAGAAAATTGCTCTTGCCCGCCGCATTGGGGCCGAACAGGACAGATAGCGGCTCGAGATTCACTTCGACTTGCCTAAGTGATTTGTAGCCTTCAATCTTGACTCTCTTGATCATTTTCCCTCACGCTACGCGGAGCGTTGTACACGACCACACATGGGTTAGGGATTGGCCGCCGCCGTCAACGTGAGCAGCACTTTGCGCTGACGCGGCCGGTTGTCGAAGTCAATCAGGACGATCTGCTGCCAGGTTCCGAGCGAGAGCCGGCCCTCCTGAATGGGGACGCAGAGGCTCGGCTTGAGCAGCGCGGCGCGTAGGTGCGCGTACCCGTTGCCGTCGCCCCAGGCTGCGTTGTGCGCGTAGTCGGCGTTCATCGGAGCAATCTGTTCCAACGCCCGCTGCAAGTCCTGGAGCGCGCCCGGCTCGTACTCGATGGTGGTCAGCGCGGCGGTCGAGCCGGAAACGAACAAGTGCGCCACGCCGTCCCGCACGCCGGCCTTGCCGACGGCTTTCTGGACCTCGGAGGTGATGTCCCGAATCTCATTGAAGCCCTGGGTCGAGAATCGCAGTTCCATGTCAGGATCCGTTCAGTAGGCTTTGGCAATGATGACCCGCTGCGAAACCGGTTCGCCCGTGAGAACGCACTTGCCCGGGCCGTCGTAGGCGTCCTCGAGCGGGATGCAGCGCACGCTCGCCTTGATCTCCTTGAGCTTCGCGTCGCAGCGAGGGTCATCTTTCAGATGGGCCGCGATGAACTTCCCGCCGCCCTTCTCGGCCGTGACTCCGCCGAGAATTTCCTCGATCTCGGCGAAGCTGTCGGCGCGCACGGTATTTTCCGCCATGCGCCGCCGAGCCTTCTCCAGCAGGTCCCGTTGCATCGCATCGAGGACGCCGCGCACGGTTTCGCCCAAGCCCACCGAGGGGCCGGGCTGCTTGCCTTCGGCGTCCCGCCGCCGCATCACGACGGAGTTCGACTCCACCTCGCGGGGGCCGATCTCGATCAGCACGGGGATTCCGTGCAGCTCCCAATGGAAAAACTTGTGGCCCGGCGTGTAGCCGTCGCGCTCGTCCACCTCGGCCGTCACGCCGCCCTGTTTCAACTCCCCGGCCAGGAGGCGCGCCCGCTCCAGCACGAGCGCCCGCTCTTCCTCCTTGCGATAGATCGGAATGAAGACCACCTGGACCGGCGCCAGCTTGGGCGGCAGGACCAGGCCGCGATCGTCGGAGTGGCTCATGACGAGGGCACCGATCAAGCGCGTGCTCACTCCCCAGCTCGTCTGCCAGACGTGCTCCAGCGCCCCGGCCTGATTCTGAAACCGGATTTCGAACGCCTTGGCGAAGTTCTGCCCCAGCTCATGGCTGGTACCGGCCTGGAGCGCCAGGCCGTTCTGCATCATGGCCTCGATGGAATAGGACTTGACGGCGCCCGCAAATTTTTCCGCCTGCGTCTTAATGCCCCGGATCACCGGCATCGCCATGACGTTCTCCGCCACGTCGGCGTAGATGTG
>CAYWWM010000349.1:0-3881 GCA_964461735.1 uncultured Solibacteraceae bacterium
GTTGTCCAGCAAGCTCTGCGGCTAGATCAAGGTACTCCGTCCAATCAAAGGTCATAAGTACTCGACGTGAACGCACAGTTTCCCCTGGGCTCTGTCGAGCGCAGAGAGCCACCATTCCTCATCGAATCGATCCAACTTTTCCAATGCATTTTCGGGGGGGAGTGGCGTAGCGATAAAGAGGTAAAGGATCCGATCGTCAGTGGCTTCGGGGTCGATCACGACATCCAGCGTAACTTGGGGGCGAGGTCCGAAATGTTCCTGGATGTGATTGTAAGCCTCCAGCAAGAGGGATCCCAGGTGGGGATGTTCTTCCAAAAATTCCGTGACTTCCCGCGGTTGCCGGAGAGCAAAAATGTCTTCCAGCGATGCGGTCCCAGGGCGGCCCGCAGAAGGAGGAGAAACCGGAGCTTTGGAACGTCTGCTCATGAGACGGCCTCTATCTATGATATGCGATGGCAGGCAGGTATTCTAATCCAATTGCAGGTTCTTCAGGTACTCCCGAAACGCCTCGCCCAAGTCCGGGCTGCGCAGGGCGAACTCGACGGTGGCGGCCAAGTAGCCGAGCTTGTCACCGGCGTCGTAGCGCTTTCCTTCGAACCGCCAGCCCAGGATGGGCCGCTCGCGGAGCAGGCCGCGCAGGCCGTCGGTGAGCTGGATTTCCCCGCCGGCTCCCGGCTTGGTGGCTGCCAGTTGCCCGAAGATTTCCGGCTCGAGGACGTAGCGGCCGATGATGGCGAGATTCGAGGGGGCGGTTGCGGCCGGCGGCTTCTCCACCAGATCGCTCACTTGGAACAGTTGATCGCTTCTGCCGTTGTACCGGACGGGGCTCCCGGAGATGACTCCGTAGTGCGAAATCTTCTCGCGCGGCACCTCCTGAATCGCCACCACCGAGGCCGCCGAATTCTCATAGACGTCGAGCATTTGGCGCAGGCAAGGAACCGGGGCGTCAATGATGTCGTCGCCGAGCAGGACGGCGAACGGCTCGTCGCCCACCAGCTCGCGCGCCATCAGAATGGCATGGCCGAGGCCCAGGGCCTCTCTTTGCCGCACGTAAGAGACATGGATCAGGTCGGAGACTTTGCGGACGATGCCGAGCAGGTCATGCCGGCCGCGCTCTTCCAGAATCTTCTCCAACTCGTAGGAAACGTCGAAGTGGTCCTCGATGGCGCTCTTGCCGCGGCCCGTGACGATGATGATGGTTTCAATGCCGGAAGCCAGCGCTTCCTCGACCGCATATTGAATGATCGGCTTATCAACCAGGGGCAACATTTCCTTGGGCTGCGCCTTGGTGGCGGGGAGAAACCGCGTTCCGAGGCCCGCCGCCGGGAATACCGCCTTGCGCACTCTCTTATTCATCCGAAACCTATCCCGATCCAGCCCTGCGGGGCGCGTCCTCAAAGGCGCCGCCGCAGTCGCTAACGCCGAATCCAATCCTTGCTGTCTAGATATCTACCCGCGCTGGAAGGAAGCTAGAAACGTTCCGCCTGAATCTTGCCGAGAATCTGTGCCGCTCGCCCTTTGGCAAGCTGCACGATCGCGCGGTCGTTCCGGATTCGCTCCAGCACGGGGACCAGCTGGGCGGCGCCGAGCAGCCGCCCGCCGTCGAGGTCCGCTTCGAGCTGCAGCAGGGCCTTGACGACCCCGAGGCGGTCAAAATGGACCATGTACTCCAGACGCAGCGCGTGCTGCTGGGTCGCCGAGATGCGCTCAAAGAGCCCGAGCAGCGCCAGTGCTTCCGGAACTTCCGTGTGGTTGAACGAGGCCGTAAACCGTTCGGCCCCGTTGCGGTATTCAACCGTCTTCTTGCCCATGTTGGCGACGCGGCGCTTCGACTCGAGAGACTGCTCTGGAGAGCCGCCCAGCTTGCCAACCAGGGAAAAGATTTCGCTCGTGACTTCCGCCGGAAGCCGGAACTCGACCGGGGCCGCATCCTCCGGCTCGGTCTTGTAAACGGCGTCGCCGCTCTCCCGAACGGTGACGGAATAGTACGCCGGAACGCTGCCGGGAAAATCCTTGGTGAACGTCACGCCGCGACCGCCCGGTCCGGAAGCTTCCTGCTGCGCCAAAAGCGCCGGTCCCGGCCCGGCGAGCCACACGGCCAGCGCAAGCGTCGCGGCCCCGCGGCCGCAAATGGTCGGTTGCGGGCGGCAGTCGAAGCGGGATGTCGAACTGAGATGCTGTTTCATATTCGAGAGTTTTGCGCGGAGCGGCTTGCGGCGGGCGGGGAGGCGCGGCCGGCGCGCGCCGCATCCAGCTTCTGCTGCGTCTGAGCGCAGTGCGCGTGGCAGAGGGCTACGGCGAGCGCGTCGGCGGCATCTTCCGGAGGGACCTCCGCGAGCCGCAACAGCATTTTCACCATCTGCTGCACCTGGTTCTTGTCGGCGCGGCCGTAGCCGACCACGCTCGACTTGATCTGGAGCGGCGAGTATTCGTGCACGGGGAGGCCAGCTTCGGCGGCCTTGAGCAGCGCCACACCGCGCACCTGTCCGAGCTTCAGCGCGCTCTGCACGTTGATGGAATAGAACACTTCCTCGACCGCCACCGCATCCGGCGAGTGGGTCGAGATCAGGCGGCCTAGCTCGTCGCCGATTTTCTTGAGACGCTCCGGGAAGGAAAGCCGTGCGCTGGCCAGGATCACGCCCGAAGCGACCACCCGCGCTTGGCGGCCGCCCGCTTCGATTACGCCGTAGCCCGTCGCCGCGGAACCGCAGTCTATTCCCAGGACCCGTCCCAGTCCTCGGCCGGCCGCGCGCGTCATCCGCCGCTCACCTGCTCGAGCTCGCGGGCGTCGAAGTCGAAGTTGGAATAGAGCCGCTGCACGTCTTCGTGCTCTTCCAGCGCGTCCATGAGCTTGATCATCTGCTGCGCCTTGGCGCCATCGAGCTTGATGTAGTTCTGCGGCACCATGCCGACTTCCGAGGACGTCACCTCGATGTGAGCGTCCTTGAGGGCCCGCACCACGGCCTCGGTCGCCTCGGGCGGCGAAATGATCTCCCAGTGCTCGTCGGCGTCGCGGATATCCTCGGCCCCGGCGTCGAGCACGATGCCGAGCAGTTGATCCTCCGTGGCGCTCTGCTTGGGGAGGATGACCGAGCCGCGCTTGCTGAACATCCAGGCGACGCAGCCGGCCTCGCCGAGCGCCCCGCCGAACCGGGAAAAGACGTGCCGGATTTCCGAGACCGTGCGGTTGCGGTTGTCGGTGGTGACTTCGACGATGAGGGCGACGCCGTGCGGCCCGTAGCCCTCGAACGCCACTTCCTCGTAGACCGCGCCGGGAAGCTCGCCGGTGCCGCGCTGCACCGCGCGCTTGATGTTGTCGGCGGGCATGTTCTCGGCTTTGGCCGTGGTGATGGCGGCCCGCAGGCGCGGGTTGGAGTCCGGGTCGCCGCCCCCGCCGCGCGCGGCGATCGTGATTTCCTTAATCAGCCGCGTGAACACCTTGCCCCGCCGGGCGTCCGTGGCCGCCTTCTTATGCTTGATGGTTGCCCATTTGGAATGGCCTGACATAACAATCCTCTCCTGGCAACGCTAGATCGTAGCATAGGGAACAGGGAGTAGGGAATAGCTTATATCCGGGAGAGGGCGCGCAGCCGTGGCGGAGGATGTCGGATGCAAGCCACGAATGTCGTGGCTTGGTCATGGTTGCCCTGAAAGCGCCACAGACAGATAGCCGGGGGCAACGCCCCCGGAACGCAGTGTAATTTCCCGACTCGACCCTGAAAGGGTCGGACGATCGGCAAGACGAATCTCGTGCGACCCCTTCGGGGTCGGGATCCTCTGCGGAGGTCCGATTTCCGGGGGCGTTGCCCCCGCCGACTCATATGAAGACGGATTACCGAGAGCTCGACTGGTCGAACCCAGGCTTCTTTCATCGCAGCCAG
>CAYWWM010000350.1:0-3876 GCA_964461735.1 uncultured Solibacteraceae bacterium
GAAGAGGCTGAAGACACAATCCTGATCGAGCCGTTGGAAACCGATCTGCAAGAGCTGGGAGGGGAACGCCGGGTGCTGTGCTTTGGCCGCACCAGATCGGGGCGGCTACTGACCGTCTTGTACACGGAACGGCGGGGCAAGGTCCGAGTCGTCACGGCCTACGAAATGACCAAACGGCAACAACGCATGTACCTTGAGGGCAAATGAAATGACCAAGAAGCCGATCGCGATTCCGAAGTTCCGAACCGAGGCCGAAGAGGCCCGGTGGTGGGATCGCCATCCGGAAGTGGCCACCGCAATCATGAAACGAGCCCTCCAGTCCGGCAAAGCGAGACGTCGCGTCCCCCTGAAAACCGTCACCATGAGATTGCCCGTGCCTGATATCGAGGCCGCCCAGAACCTTGCGGACCGAAAGGGGCTTCCCTATCAGACGTACATCAAGATGCTCCTGCATGAAGCCCTCGCCCGGGAAACGTCAGGACGTTAATGTCCGAAACGGCTGCGGCTGGATTCCCGTCTTGACAGGCCGCTTCGGCAATCATTAGTATCGTTTCGTCGCCTGCACGGTGGCAGGGTCCAATAAGGTTGTGCCCGCTCGGGGCGAGGCTCCACAACTGCAAGCTTCCAGGAGGATGTGATGCGTACAGCAACGACGCTTCTGCTCGGTTTGGTTTTTTCCGCTGCGGTTCTGGTCGCGCAGACTCGGACCGGCGGCACTTTGAACATCTATGTGGTGGACGTGGAGGGCGGCAATTCGACGTTGTTCGTCACGCCCTCCGGCCAGTCGCTGCTGATTGACACCGGCAACGGAGGCGCGGCCGCGGTGCGGGACGCCGAGCGCATCTTCGCCGCCGTCAAGGACGCCGGCCTCACGCAGATTGATCATCTGGTGACGACGCACTGGCACGGCGACCATTTCGGCGGCATGGCCGAGCTCGCCAAGCGCGTTCCGATCCGGCACTACATTGACCACGGCCCGACGGTGCAGCCGCAGCCCGCCTCCGAGGAGTTTCTGAAGACCGTCTATCCAGGGCTGCTCAGCAGGGCGCGGCACACGGTAGCGAAGCCCGGCGACAAGATTCCGGTCGAGGGCCTCGACGTGCAGGTGCTGGCCGCCGGCGGGCAGGTTCTCCAGAGGCCGCTTTCGGGGGCCGGCCAGGCGAACCCGCTTTGCGCCAGCTTCCGCGCGAAAGAAGAGGATACCACCGAGAACGCGCAGTCTGTCGGGAACCTCATTACGTTCGGAAGATTTCGCGCGCTGCACCTGGGCGACTTGACCTGGAACAAAGAGCAGCAACTGGCGTGCCCGAACAACAAGATCGGCACCGTGGACCTCTGGGTGGTCACGCATCACGGGCAACCGGTTTCCAACCCGGAAGTGCTGGTGCACGCGATTCGGCCGCGCGTGGCGATCATGAACAACGGCACGCGCAAAGGCGGACAACCGGACGCCATGAAGGTGATCCATTCGGCGCCCGGCCTCGAAGACCTCTGGCAGATTCACTTCTCGCTCTTGAGCGGGCAGGAGTACACCGTGCCGGGAATGTTCATCGCCAACCTGCTGGACGAGCCGCAGGCGAATATTCCCGTGGACCCGTTGGCCGCTCCAGCGCCCGGATCGAACGCCCCGCCGCCGCCCGCCCACAACGGCGCCGCCTATTGGTTCAAAGTCGCGGCGCAGACCGATGGAACCTTCACGGTCACCAACGCCCGGAACGGTTTCAGCAAGACGTACCGGGCCGGCAGCCGGTAAAGACGCGCTTGCAGGTGAACGGCGGAAGGGCGAACAATGGGCGTGGCATGAAGGTACGCGCCAAAGCTCTTTGGGTCTTGCTCGTCGTCGGCGTCTTGCTCTCCGTATTCGCAACGCTCTTGCTCCGTCGAGGCTTTCGCGCCAGCGACGAACCCTCCTCGGTGGAGAAGGTTCTGGCTCGCGCCGTGCGCAACCTGGCGATTCCCAGCGCCGCCCGGAGAGCAACCAACCCGCTGACGCTCACTGCAGAGAACCTGCAAGAGTCGCGCGAACTCTTCGCCAATGAGTGCGCGATGTGCCACGGCGAGGATGGCAGCGGCGAATCCGAGTACGGGCAGAACCTCTATCCCCGGGCGCCCGACCTGCGCGCGGCCGCGACGCAGGAACTCACCGACGGGGAGCTCCATTACATCATCCAGAACGGCGTGCAGCTGACGGGCATGCCGGCGCGGGGAAATCCTCACGAGGTGAGAGAGGAGGAGGGTTGGAAGCTCGTGCTCTTCCTCCGGCATATCGCTCTGCTCAATCCCCAGCAGGTCGCGGAGCAGAAGCGGGTCGTGGGAACGGCGCGCTACACCGGGTCGCAGGCCTGCCAGGAATGCCACGAGGAGATTTATGCGCGCTGGAAGAAAACGCCGATGGCGAACGTGGTGCGCGATCCCCGCGAGCATCCCGACGCCATCCTCCCTGACCTCGCGACGAATCCCTACGCGAAGTTCGCAAAAGAAGACGTGGCGTTCGTGTACGGAAGCATCTGGAAGCAGCGCTACTTCACCCAGGTCGGCGATGACTACTTTCCGCTGGGCGCGCAGTGGGACGTGATGAATAAGATGTGGCGGCCGTACTTTGTGGCGGCCGGGACGGACTGGTGGACTGCTTTCTACCCTCCGGATAACCGGCAGCGCCCGACCGGCCCGACCTGCGACGGCTGCCACTCGGTCGGCTATGATATTCGGACGAAACAGGTCGTGGAGTGGAACGTGGGGTGTGAGCGGTGCCACGGTCCGGGCAGCGAGCACCTGGACCAGCCGACGCGCACGGACATCTTGAATCCAGCGCGGATGGATTACGTGCGCGCCAACGACATCTGCATTCAGTGCCATTCGCAGGGTCAGCCGCTGGCCAATCCCATGGAAGGACGGTACTACGACTGGCCGGTGGGCTATGACGTGGGAGAAGACTTGAAGGATTACTGGCGGCTCGAAGAGCACGAGCTGGGCGAGACCAGCTTTACGCATTTTGCGGATGGCACGTCGCACAAGAATCGAATGCAAGGAAACGATTATGTGCAAAGCGTGATGTACCAGCGGGGAGTCACGTGCTTTGACTGCCACGACACGCATGGCACCGAGCACAGTGCCCAGCTTCTGAAACCGGCCAACGAGATCTGCCTGAATTGCCACGGACCGGGTTTGCGGAACGGGCCCCGCGAAGGGACGATCGAGCAGCATACCCATCATGAGAAGGGCAGCACGGGCAGCGAGTGCATCGCGTGCCACATGCCGAAAATCGCGGTGACGATCGGGGACGTAAACGTGCGCTCCCACACCTTTCGGTTCGTCACGCCGGCCATGACGGATCGGTATCAGATCCCCAACCCGTGCACCTCCTGTCATACTCATGCGGATAAGGATACGGCGTGGGCCACGGAAGAGATGCGGCGCTGGCCGGGGCAATCTCCGTGGCGTTTGGAATAGCACTGCGGCCCAGCAACCGCTTGACGGTATCAGGAGGTGACAACGTGAAGATGGCGGAACCGCGCGAGAAAATGAAAAACGCGGAGATCAGTCGCGGAGTCGTGTTCCTCTGTGCGCTCGGATTGGCCTGGCTGGCCGCTACACCTCTCCCGGCGCAGAATAACGACGACTGCTTCTTCCTGTGCACGCCGTCCCTCAAGTTCGAGCCAACCTGGACGATTGAGAACCTCTTTCGCCCTGCGAAAGTAGCCCGACTGGAAAACGGGGAACAGGTCGAGGTTATCCAAGAGGACCGGGAAGTGGTATTCGAATCTATCTTGGCGATGGATATTCCCACGCAAATCCCCCGCCTGAGCTTCGGGGTGGAGGCCATCTGGGCGCCGTTCCAGGGGACCGACCGCAATGTCTTCACGGGCAGCACGGCCA
>CAYWWM010000351.1:0-3868 GCA_964461735.1 uncultured Solibacteraceae bacterium
ACTAGGCCGCCGGCTCGATCAGCGCGGCCATCGAGCCGACGGAGCGTTCGAGCCGCCAGTCGGGGCCGTAGGCGTGGATCAAGTCCCGCTTGCGCTCGGCTTCTTCGAGGGCGTACGACGCCAGGATGGTGGTGCCCTGCGTGTCCACCTCGACGGCGTGCCGGAACGCGCGCGCCGCCGAGAACCGGAAAATCTTCTGCAGCATCTCGACGACGTAGTCGTAGGTGTGATCGTCGTCGTCGAGCAGAATGACGTGATACAAGGGCTCCAGCCGATCCCTGGTCTGGTCTTCGATCTCGGGCAGAACCGCCGACCGCGAACTCATCGCAGTGATCCCAGCAAAGTGTAGCGCGAATAGTGAATAGTGAAAAGCAGTGAAAAGTGAATAGTGGATAGTGATGAGAGGTTCCTGCGTTCTCTTGGTGGCTCCGCTTGCGGATTGGCACTATCCACTAACCACGATTCACTATCCACTGCCTTTGCACTATCCACGAGTCAGCATCCACTATTTCGACGCCAGCGTAAACACCTCGACCGGCCGGGGAATCCCGCGCACCTCGGCCGGCGGCATCTTCTGCAGCGCGTACGACCGCTTCAGTTCCGACGCCGTTTCCTGGCTCAGCAGGATTTCGGATCCAAACTGCTTGTTCAGCGCTTCGAGGCGCGCAGTCAGGTTGACGGCTTCGCCGATCACGGTGTATTCGAGCTTTCGCTCCGGGACGCCAATGGTGCCCGCGAGGACCTCGCCGGTGTGCAGCGCCGCGCCCGCCCGCAAGAGCGGCAACTCCCGCGCGGCGAGCTCTTCGTTCAAGCGGCGGAGGCGGTGCTGGATTTCGAGCGCGGCGCTCAAGGCCCGGTCGGCGGCTTCCGGAATTTCGTTCGGCGCGCCGAAGACCGCCAGCACGCCGTCGCCGAGAAACTTGTTGACGTGGCCACGGTGCGCCGTGATCGCCGCCACCGCTTCCCGGAAAAACTGGTTGAGCAGATCGAGCACCGTCTCGATCGGATGCGCGCTCGACAGCGCCGTGAAGTCGCGCAAGTCCACGAACAGCACGGTGACGCGCCGCCGCTCGGCCGCGAGCGCCCGGCCCGGCGCGAGCAGTTCAGCGGCCAGCTCTTCGGTCAGGTAGGCCCCGAACAGGTCCCGGATGCGCTGGCGCTCGCGCAGGCCGGCGGCCATTTCGTTGACCGCCAGAGCGATCCGCCCAAACTCGCTGGTCGAGCGCACCGCCGCCGCCGCGCCCAGGTCTCCGGCGGCGATGCGTTCGAGCGAGTGCGTGATGGCCGCCGTTTGCTCCCCGACTTCCCGCGACACCAGCCCGAGCAGCAGCATCCACAGCAGGATCAGCGCCGCGCCGACTACGATCAGTTGCGTGATCAGCCCCGGCGGAAAGGCTTGCCCGCTGGCTTGCCAGCGCTGATAGAAAATGAAGGAAACAACAATCAGCGGCGCAATCGCCAGCAATCCCGAGAAGAGAAACAAGCGTCTTGCCAGGGGCAGCCGTACCAGCCGCTGCGGATCCAGCCGCAGGCGGCCTTGCTCCACCAGCCGCGCCAGAGGCTCCTGGATCAGCCGCTCGCTGGCGTGGTATTCATACACCGCATGCGCCACGGGAACCACCGTCAGATTCAAAAACCAGTAGAGCGGGAAGTCGCTCTCCGGAATCACGGTTCCCCGCGTGCGGTTCACCCAGAGGATCAGGAGGCTGATGATCAGCGTGGCGGAGACGGCGTGCAACCCGAAGATGCGGGGCAGCACCAGCGTCGGCCACGCCAGCAGCCGGTCCACTTCCCGACCGAAGCTCGCTCCCTCGGCTGGAGCTGCTGACCCCTTGTAATCCCCAGTGCCATTCCCCGCGCAATCCACCAGAGGACGGATCGGCCGCAGGAGCGCCCGCAACGCCAGAATGTCCACCGCCAGCAGCAAACCCAGACCGGGCACTGCCAGTTGTGCCAGCACGGTCAGTTGTTCCGGCGTGTATTCGAACGCCACCGAGTAGAAAGCAAACGCCGGAACCACGGAAGCGAGCGTTCCCACCACGTAATTCCGCACTGCCCGGCGCTCAAACTCGTGGTAGGTCACTTGGCCCCTCCGCCCCCAGCGGCGAATAGGAATTCATGAATCATGAATAGTCGGAAAACGCAAGTGGGAAACTCGAACCACTCTCCCCCAATCACTATCCACTATCCGCTGTTGTTGCCATCGGCGCAATCTGCGGCTGGGGGGAGCTACTGCTAGCCCGACTGCCCGACCAGAATCTTCTGCAGCAGACTCAGCCGGTCCCATTCCCGGTCGTGTTCGGCTGCGGCCCGGTACTCGCTCCAGAGCGCGGCCTGCGAGTCTCGGGAGGCGGCCCGCGGCGCCAGAATCGCCCGGCCCGTTTCCTCACCCCAGCGGTCTGCGGCAACGGCCCAGAAGTAATCCAGCGCATCGTGCGGCAGCCCGAGGCGCCGCTCCAAAGTCTCTCCCCACACTTGGTAAAACGCAGACTCCAGAGTCGCGTCCAGCAGGTCGCGCACCGGCAGCGACACCGCCAACCGCACTTCCGACAGCAGGGCCTCGTTGAGCAGCTCAATCTCCGGGTGCGGGCGCGCCGCGACGATCTCCTCGCGCGCCAGGCCGAGCGCGATCCCGAACTTGATCCAAAGCTGCGGCAGCGCGAAGAAAGTCCCGCCGACCGGGTCTACGTCGGCCTCTGCCTTGACGCGCGTGAGCAGATCCCGCAGTGTCTCGTAATCGGACGCCATCGCCGCCAGCAGCGAGTGCCGCCGGATCGCCGCCACGATCCTCTGGTAGTCTTCCCGGACCCACTCTCGAAGCTGCGCTTTGGTCCAGCGGCCGTCCACGAGCGCAATCGCGAAAGGATGCCGGAGTTTGGGGTGCTGCAGAAACGCCGCGTCGGTCAAGCGGTCCAGAAACTCTTCCGGGGCGAGGTCGCCGGACGGCGCGCCGGGAAACGGCTCCTGCGCCGCGCCGCCTTCGTGCGCCAACTGCGCATAGATGCTTCGGGCTTGCTCGACCCTCTTGTCATGCCCCATGGCGTTCTGGGTTGTTCTTTTTCTTGCCCTGACAGGCAACCGTTGGATAGCCGGGAGCGGGTAGCCACGGCACGCTGTTTGTGCCGGGGGCTGGTTCTTCCCCTGCCCCGAAGGGGCATTCCATGAATAGCCGCAGGTTTCAACCTACGGAATCGGAGGACACGAAAAATCAACCCCGAAGGGGTTGACCGGCACCTCGGCTGCCACAGGAAGGATATCCGAACCCGAAGGGGTCGTGCCAATTCCGTAATCTAGTTTCCACTGGCCGCGTTTTGCGCGGTCCACTCCTGGGCGAGTTTTTCAGCTTCCTGAATCTGCGCCGGGGTCATCTGCCCGGCCAGCAGGTCGCGGGTGCGCAGCGCGTTCTGGCGGTTGGCTTCGTTGCCCTGCGAACCGGCCAGCGTCAGCCACATGTGCGCCTGCACCAGGTCTTTCGCCACGCCCTGCCCGGTGGCGTACATCGTGCCCAGCATGTACTGCGCGATGGGAAAACCCTGATACGAGGCCTGGCGATACCAGCGCGCGGCCTCGGCGTGATTCACGGCCACGCCCTGCCCTTCGTAGTGCATCTTCGCCAGCATCATCTGCGCCGGAACGTAGCCGCGCTCGGCGGACTGGCGATACCAGCGCAGCGCTTCCCGCTGGTCCTGCTGCGCGCCCCGGCCCTGGGCGTAAGCGACTCCGAGGTTGTACTCCGCCTCGGCGTGGCCTTTGAGCGCGGCCATCTTGTACCACTTGAGCGCTTCTTCGTAGTTGCGCGCCACGCCCAGCCCTTCGAAATACATCACGCCCATGTTGACCTGGGCGCTGGTGTTGCCGTCCTCGGCCA
>CAYWWM010000352.1:0-3867 GCA_964461735.1 uncultured Solibacteraceae bacterium
GAGTCCGGTGCCGAGGAACATGTCCTGAATGTCGCGCAGCCGGCACGGCCGCCCGTTGAGCAGGTACTCGCTCTCGCCGGAGAGGAACAGGCGCCGCGAAACCGTGATCACGCCGGGCTTTTCCCCCGCATTCTTGTCAACTGAGGGAACCGCATGAACCGCCAGCAGCGCATCCGGAGACGGCGGGTTGGCCACGGCGCGCGCGGCCTCCGGGTCGGCCATCGTGAGGCGCACTTCCGCCAGGCCGGTCGCCTGGCGCGCGGGCGTGCCGCTGAAGATGACGTCCTGCATCCGCCCGCTGCGCAAGCTCTTAGCCGATTGCTCGCCGAGCACCCAACTGATGGCGTCGCTGATGTTCGACTTGCCGCAGCCGTTGGGGCCAACAATGGCCGCCACACCATCGCCGTGAAAAGCGATCTCGGTGCGCTCGGCGAACGATTTAAATCCAAGCAGTTCAATCTTTTGTAGCTTCAGCAACTGGCACCTCGCGATTCAGAATCAAGAGTCATCCGGAGAAATCGGAGCAAAGCATCGCCTCTCCATCAGAGCCGGCAATTTTAGCCAGGTTTGTGGGAAAGCCAAAGATACAGTATATGGCGGCAGACGCAAATTTACACACAATATTTTGGGCTGCGTGCCGCCATCGGCAAAACGCCAGCACTGTCTGGAGGGCAGTGCATCCAGTATACGCCCAATCGCCCGCAAGGGTGTGAGATAAGAAAGCTTCACTGCGTTGAAGGCAAGGGTAACTAGAATGGTTCACAGAGCCCCACGGGGATCGTGGCTAGGGAGCAAATCGCCGAACGCAAGAGCCAGGAGCGTGAAGAAAAGAGTCCCTGCGGGGGGATCACTGTGGTGGTTCAAATCAGCCCGGTGTAGACGCTCTTTGCCGCTTCCGGCGCGATTCCGGATTGAGCCTCGCGGAACGCGCCGGGATGGAGTTCGGTCAGCATCTTTGAAATCCAGTTCCGCACGGGCGTGACGGTTTCCTGCAATCGGGCGAGCAACTCGCCCGCGCTGCCTTCGGGCAATTCGGGCAGCAGGCAGCGGATGATTTCTTGTATCTCGCGCTCGCGCGCGCTCGGAGAAAGCGTCCGGGCCGGGAGAAAATCAATCCCCTTGAAGCTGCAAAACGCGCCTGCCACGCAGGCGACGCGCACGATCCGCGGGGACTCACTGGTGGCCCGATGGTGTTCCGCCAGGGCCGTGCGGAGCCACTGCGGAAGCCGCAGTTGCGCCGCCAGCTCCACGCCCTGCCGGCAGTGGTCCAGCCCGAACGCCGCGGCCTCCATCTCGAGCAGGTCGCCCGGGTGGGCGGTCCAGCGCTCAATCACGGCCCGCAACGCAGCCGGCTTTTCCTGCAACACTTTCAGGTACCCGATATCGTGGAACAGGCCGGCGAGGTAGTATTGCGCCGGAGCAGGCATCCCCAACTGCCGGGCCAGAGTTTCGCAGCAGGTGGCGCAGAGCAGCGCGCGCTCCCAAAACGTCGCGGGGTGGAACCCCGTCCGCAGAGGCTCGACGGAGCGCAGCAGCGGCGTGGTGTAGGCGAGCCGCCGCAGTCGCTCTCGCCCCAGCGACGCAATCGCTTGCCGAAGCTGCCCGGCAGGAAGATTCCGCTCCACGGAGGAAGCGTTCAGCGCCGACATGGCCCGCGCCAGCAACGCCGGGTCGGTCCAGATCAGCTCGGCCAACTCTTGGTCCGTGGTCCTCGCATCCGCCACCAGACCCAAGAATCGAAACAGCACCGCCGGCAGCGTCGGCAGCGCCCTCCAGCCTTCCACGAACCGGGGCGCTCCGTTCGCGTCGTGCGATTGTGCGACCGGTGTGGGAGCGGTTATCGTTGATGCCAGCATCGGTTCAGTGTCTCCGCGGCCTCCCCGATCCAAGAGATATCCAGTGCGGCCTGAAGAACCAGGACGGCCCGCCCTCGTCAGGTGAGGATAACTGTGTTCAAGGGGTCTATCGGCAGAAAACCAGAAATATTAAGAAGAATAAACCGAGGCGGAATGTTTCCTTCCCAAGTGGGAATAGCTCGGAATCGAGCGCCCCGGGGATTATCGCTTGCGGCGCTCGAGCAAGCGCCAAATGGCTTCGGCGTCGGGCGGGACGGAGACAGGCTGGTTGCCGAAGCGCGGCTCGATGGAGATGTGGGAGGCTGGGGCGGGGCCTTCCCCGCCGAGCGCCAGGGTTCCCTGGTGATAGGACAGCGTGTAGGCCGAATCCTTGAGGAGGTTGCCGGTGAGCACGGCGACCACGCGGTCGGACTTGGCGATGACGTTTTGCGCGACGAGCTTGCGGAGGCCCGCCAGCGTGGCGGCCGAGGCCGGCTCGCAACCGATCCCCGCCAGGCCGATCACGGCCTTGGCGTCGGCGATTTCCTGCTCGCTCACCGCCTCGCAGACGCCTCGCGTGGCCTCGAGTTCCCGCAGCGCTTTCTTCCACGAGGCCGGCGCGCCGATGCGAATCGCCGTGGCCAGCGTCTGCGGACTGGCGACGGGCTCGAGGCCAATCTCGTTGGGGTTTTTCCCTGCGAACTTTGCCCGTTGCAGCAGGCGATAGAGCGGCGCGGCGCCTTCGGCCTGGATCAGCGCCAGCCGCGGCAGGCGCGCGATCAGCCCGAGCTGCTTCATCTCCCGCAGCCCCTTCCCGAACGCGGACGAGTTTCCCAGGTTGCCCGCCGGCAGCACGATCCAGTCCGGAGGTTCCCATCCCATCTGCTCCATCAGCTAAATCATGATCGTCTTCTGGCCTTCGACGCGGAAGGGATTGACCGAATTCAGCAGATACAAGCCCGCTTGCTCGACGAGTTGAAAGACCAGCTTCCAGGTGGCGTCGAAGTTAGCCTCGACCTGAATCGTGAGCGCGCCGTATTCGAGCGACTGAGCGAGCTTCCCGGAAGCGATCTGCCCGGCGGGAATGAAGATCACCGCCTGCAGCCCGCCATAGGCGGCGTAAGCGGCCATCGAAGCGGAGGTGTTACCCGTGCTCACGCAGGCCACCAGCTTCCTGCCGAGCGCGGCCGCCTGACTCGCCCCCGCGGTCATGCCGTTGTCCTTGAACGAGCCCGTAGGATTGAACCCTTGATGCTTGAAGGCCAGGAAGTCGAGACCGGCGTAGGCGGCGGCGCGCGGCCCTTCGAGCAGCGGCGTGTTGCCTTCCTGCAGCGTAATCACCGGAGCGTCGGGCGGCAGAAACGGGATCAGCTCGCGAAAGCGCCACACCCCGCTGCGGTCCCGCGGGTCGCGCGACATGGCGCGGAAGGCCCAGGTCTGCTTGGCGGCCTCCGGGTCGAAGTCGGGCCACTCGTAGCGCACGTCCAGCAGGTTCCCGCAGGCACACTCGGAGCGCACCTCGTGCACCAGATACTGCGCCCCGCACTGCGGTTCCAGGCATTGCAGGAACGCCGACGTCACGGCCGCCACGCTGGAGGAGTTTTTCTTATGCGTCATTTGACGTTTGCTTCCTCACCGATTCCATCCGGCCTCTTGTTCCCGAGCTTCCATTTTACGTTTACTCTTGGCGGAAAGCGAATTCTGTTCGGCCAGCTCCGCCGCTCGGCTACGATGAATGGGGGGTACGGTCCCGATACTCAGCCCTCGCAGCCGAGGTGTTGCAATGGATCGAGCAACAGCTAAAGTAGCCAGCAAGTTCGCGTCCCGGATCCGGAAGGCTTACGCGCCGGATCGGATTATCCTGTTCGGCAGCAGAGCCAGGGGAGATAACTTCAAGACCAGCGATTTTGACTTCATCATCGTGGGCGCCAAATTCCGGGGAACTCCCTTTCTGGATAGACCTTCCGAAATATATGACTTTTGGGACGAACCCGTGGATGTCGAAGCCATCTGCTACACGCCGGAGGAATTC
>CAYWWM010000353.1:0-3849 GCA_964461735.1 uncultured Solibacteraceae bacterium
AAGAGCGATTCCGATAAGATCGAATGTTCGAGGAGAATCGGGACAGCAATCGCCGCCCCGACGAGTCCCGCGATCACGGCGGCCGGACGCATCCCCGCCGGCAGCAGGCGCCGCGCCAGCAAGTACAACAAGACCACCGTGGCGATGCCCAGCAGGTGCTGCGCCAGCACCACGGGAAACAATCCCGCCGTCGCCGATCGCGCCGCCAGCCACAGAAACAACGGATAAAGCGGAGGCCGCCGCGACAGGTCGCCGAACCCCTCGCCGCGCCACAGCCGCTCGGTGATCTCGAAGTAAGAGTCCGAATCGAGATGCAGGAGAGGGGGAAGCGCCAGGATGACCAGGAGCCGCGCGGCCGCCGCGAAGGCGACGATGAGAGAAAGGCTCAGCCAGTCGGCTCGGTCGAGCGCAAACGCGCTTTCCGTTGCAAGGGAAGAAGAAGGGTCTCGCCTTGTCTCCGGCGTTTCGGCCACGCTCGCTCCCGAATCGCAGTATTCGTAGCGTACCGCTTCCCGCGCGTCCAGGGAAGCGTTCGAAAGCGGGTAGCAGTCGAATGTCCTAGGAATTCGTCTTGAGCAACTGCGCGGCGTGTTTCAGGACGGCGTCGGTGACCTGGCTGCCGCTCAGCATGCGGGCCAGCTCGGTGACGCGCTCGCGGCCCTCCAGTCGCTCGACCCGCGTGACGGTCCGGCCGTTCTGCTCGATCTTTTCGACGCGGAAATGGTGGTGGGCGAAGCTCGCGATCTGCGGCAGGTGCGTGACGCAGAGGACCTGGCGGCCGGCGCCCAGCTGGCGCAGCTTGCGCCCCACGGTCTCGGCGGCGCGGCCTCCGATCCCGGAGTCCACCTCGTCGAAGACCAGCGTGTGCCCGGCGTGCTCTTCCCAGCTTTCGCTCCGGCCCGCGGGCCTTCCGGACGTTCTTCCTTTCGCGGTCATCTTGCCCGCGGCCGCTCTTTCTGGCCGCGCGTCAGTCGCGGTTTCGAGCGCCAGCATGATGCGCGAAAGCTCTCCGCCGGAGGCGATGCGCGCCAGCGGCCGCAGCGGCTCGCCGGGGTTCGGCGAAATCTGGAACTCGACGCGGTCTATCCCGGCGGCGCTCCAGGCCGCTGAATCCTGGGGATCCGCCGGCGCCGTCAGACAAGCTTCAAACACGGTTCCCTGCATGGCCAGCTCCCGCAACTCGCCTTCCACGGCGCGCTTCAACTCCCGGGCGGCGGCCGCGCGCCGGCGGGAAAGGTCGCGCGCCAGGGTTCCAAACGCGCCCGCGGCTTCCTCCACCTCGCGCTCGATGGTCCGCATGGTCTCGGCGTCGGACTCGGCTTCGCGCAGATGGGCGCTCACTTCGTTCCTGTGCCGCGCCACGTCCTCGAGCGTCGGACCGTACTTTCGCTTCAGCCGGTCGAGCAGCGCCAGGCGGTTCTCGACCTCTTCGAGGCGCCCAGGGCTGCGGTCGAGCCGCGACAAATGGTCCCGCACGGCGAGCGCCGCGTCTTCGATCGAGACCTGGGCGGAAGCGAGGGCTTCGGCGATCGGAGCGAGGGCGGCATCGTAGGGCGCAACCTCTTCGAGACTCCGCCGCGCCGAAGCAATGGAAGCGACGGTGGACCCGGCGGAGTCGTAGAGCAGGTCGTAGCAGGCGGCGAGGCGGGCCTCGATGCGCGCGGCGTGAGCCAAGCGGAGTTTCTCCTCATCCAGCCGCTGATCTTCATGCAGATCGGCGCCCGGCGCGATTCCCGCCTCCTCGATTTCGCGCTTCTGAAACTGCCACAGCTCCGTCTGCCGGAGCCGCTCCTGCTGGCGGCGCGCGAGGTCCTCCTGCCGCGCCCGCAGTTGCTTCCAGAGGGTGAAGCGCTCCCGCGCCTGCGCCGCCATCGCGGCCAGCCCGCCGAAGCGGTCGAGCCTCTGCAACTGCGCGCCGGGCGAAAACAGTTCCTGCTGCTCGTTCTGTCCGTGGATCTCCGCCAGATACGTTGCGATGGATTTCACCAGGCCGACCGTGGCCGGCTGATGGTTGACGAAGACGCGCGACTTGCCGCCGGGCAAGATGTCCCGTTGCAGAACGAGGGCTTCCTCTTCCGGGTCCTCGAAGCCGCTCTCGGCAAGGACCGTGAGCAGGCGGGCCCAGCGGTCCGTCGCGCCACGCGGAGAACCCGCCGTGGGCACCCAGGGAGCAAATACACCCGTGATGCGCGCCCGCGCCGCGCCGCTGCGGATCACTTCGGGCGAGGCTTTCTCGCCCAGCAGCAGTCCCAGCGCTTCGACGACAATGGATTTCCCGCTCCCGGTCTCCCCGGTCAGCAGGTTGAATCCGGGGCGGAATTCGAGATCGAGTGTGTCAATCAGCGCGTAGTTTTCAATGTGCAGGTGCTGCAACATCGGGGTGAGGGGGAGTGTAGCATAAGAAAGAAGACAGGAGTCAGGAGTCAGGAGTCAGGAGAAAGAAAACTCTTTCCCTAGAAGGCTCCAGATACAACGCAATGGCTTCCCGGATGTTCTCAATCGCTTCTTCCTTTGTTTTCCCCTGCGACCAGCAGCTCTTCAGCGAGGGACAGTTGGCGACAAAATAGCCATCTTCTCCATGCTGAATTACAACCTTGACAATCATGGGCATCCTCCGATCTGTCCAAGCAAAGCGAACCCCACTGGTAGCCTTCCCCTCAGCTCCACCGCTCTGTTATCTCTTGCGAACCCGCGAGCGACGCGCTTCCTCGGTTTCGGTTCCCGGCTGACCTTCCGGACTACGGGTTCCCTCGCTCGCCTTGGGCGGCTTGTGGTCCGTCTTGCTGAGCAGCTTCCAGAGCGCAAACGCCGCGCCCGTACCGAGAAGGATCATGGAGGCTTTCTTGGCCTTCTTGCGGACCGTGACGGTCTCCGAGGCGACAGCCGGCCGCACCCAGCGGCTCAGCGGAAAGTAGCTCTCGCTCGAGCAGCTCGGGCAGCGCGGCTCGTCGAAGACCGTGTCGCAATCCATGCACAGACGCGCGTTTTGCAGGGGAATAGACATGCGCTTCGACCTTTTTTTTGTCCAGCTATGATTATAGCAAGAGACGGAGGGATGGTCTCATTCCCGGCTCCTGGCTTCTGCCTCCCTCCCCAGAAGATCAGCAGGGCCAGCAGCTCTGGCGAGAGTATTTTCACCGTTGGTATATAGCGATGGGAAGTCGTCAGGGCATCCCGGCTAGCCGGGATGCCGTAAATCGCAGCTCTCGAACCCGGCTTCAGCCGCTGAGGTTTGTCTTTGCGACGCTGAGGAAAAGACTTACCTCAGGCGCTGAAGCGCTCCGCTAGCCGGACTCGGGCGGCACGACTGAAGTCGTGCCCTGACGTCCTCAGGCACTCTACACCAACTATGAAAACGGTATAGAGTATCCCAAGGCGAACGGCGACATCCTGTCGCAAGCCTTGATTACTTCCGTGCGGATCGCCCCCACCCCGAATCCATCCGCCGAGTGTCCGTTGGTCGAAGAAGCCCTCCGCGTGGCCACCAGCGCGGCGATTAAACAAGTCGCACAGCTATTCCTCCGAGCGTGTTCGGGACCGAGGAACTGACTGCCGCGCCGGACGCTCCGAGTATGCTCTGGGGCTCGTTCGAATTGGTCCCCGAGTAAATTCGGTTCCGTCGGTTCTCTCGGCTGGCTCGGTTCTCTCGGTTCGTTCGGAATTCTCGGTTCTTTCGGTTGCTTCGGAACTCTCGCTTGTTTTCTCTTGACAATCGCGGTGGCGGGGGGGGCGATACTGTAGGCGCTAATCCGAGCCGCGCGCGCCTGCCCTGCCTGCCCTGAGCGAAGTCGAAGGGAGCGAAGTCGAGGGGGACCTGCTCTTTCACCGCAACTGCTTGCTGCTCCGAAG
>CAYWWM010000354.1:0-3843 GCA_964461735.1 uncultured Solibacteraceae bacterium
CGGGAAGTTCCTCGAACCCATGGATCGCGGCGATGTTCTTGTGATTGAGCGAAGCCAGCAACTGCGCCTCGCGGCGGAAGCGAGCCAACCGCTCCGGGTCCCGCGCAAACGGCTTCGGCAAAACTTTCAGCGCCACGTCGCGCCGCAGCTTGGTGTCGAAGGCGCGATACACCTCGCCCATGCCGCCTTCGCCGATCTTCGCGCGCACGAGGTAGGAGCCAAGCTGGCGGCCGACGAGCGACTGCCCTTCCGCCACTCCTTGCCATGGTGCCGGCGGGTTTCCAAACAGGTTGGCTTCGCGGGCAGCCGCTGGGGCCGCTCCGTCTCTGTGGGCAAGCGCCTCGGGAAGACTTCCGGCCGCTGCCTCCTGCGCCAGCAGCGACTCGACTTCCTGCCGCAGCGAATCGTCGCCCGCGCAGGCTTCGTGGAGATAGACCGCCCGCAACGTCACGTCCCGCTCCCGCGCCGCGTGGTAGAGCTCCTCGACCTTGCGCCATCGGTCCGGAGACATAGATTCCTCCGCCCAGTGGCTATTAGTCTATCCGCAGATGGAGAAGAAGGGAATAGGGAGTAGGGAGTTAGTGATTACAATAGTTCTGTCTTCGGCTTCCAACTACTATTCACTATTCACTGTCTTTATTGAATGACTTCATAGACCAGCGTAGGGGCTTCCGGGGGGTTGGCGGAGATGTGGAAGGCGTCTTCGACCATCTGCGAGGCTTCTTCGAGGTGGGTTTCGGCGTTGTAATAGATGGAGCAGAGCCGCTCGCTGGCCTGAATGCGGTCGCCGACCTTGTGTTCCAGGACGATGCCCACGGCGGGATCGAGCTTCGAGTCCATCATCTCGCGGCCCGCGCCGAGCAGCATGGCGGCGCGGCCGATGTCGTCGGCCGAGATGCGCGATACGTAACCGGCGCGCGGCGAAGAGACGTCAAATTCCGCCGAGGCCGTCGGGAGCAGCTCGAAACTGTCCACCACCTGCGCATTGGCGCCCTGGAACTCGATCATCTGCCGAAATTTCTGGAGCGCCGAGCCGTCGTTCAGCAACTGGAAGAGCTGTTCCTTGGCGCTCTCGACGGTGCGATCCGGGTGCGCCATCGCCAGCATCCGCGCGCCGAGCTCGAGCGAAAGCTCGACCAAGTCGGTCGGGCCGTTTCCGCGCAGGGTCTCGATGGCCTCCATCACTTCCAAGGCGTTCCCGACGGCGTTCCCCAGCGGCTGATCCATGTCGGTCAGAACGCAAGCCGTTTTTTTGCCCAGGCGTTTGGCCACGGTCACGATGGTCTGCGCCAAGCGCCGCGCGTCGGTGAGCTTCGGGAAGAGCGCCCCGACGCCGGTCTTGACGTCGAGAATCACGCCGTCGGTCCCCTCGGCCAGCTTCACGGAGAGAATCGAGGCCGCCGTCAGGGGAATGCTCTCGACGGTGGCCGTGGCGTGGCGCAGAGGATAGAGCTTGGCGTCGGCCGGAGTGAGCTCCTCGGTGGGACCGTTCATGGCCACGCCGACGTTGCGGAGCAGCGTCGTGAACTCCTTGGTCTTCAAGCGCGCGTTAAATCCCGGAATGGACTCGACCTTATCGAGCGTCCCTCCGGTGTGGGCCAATCCCCGTCCGACGATCATCGGGACGATGACGCCGGCGGCGGCCACCAGCGGTCCCACGATCAGGCTGGTCTTGTCTCCCACTCCTCCGGTCGAGTGTTTGCCGATCTTGGGGCTCGCAAGCCCACTCAGATCCATAGACGGAGCCATCTGCAACATGCTCTCGGTCCAGTCCACGGTTTCTTGCTCGTTCAGGCCGGAGAAGAAGACGGCCATCAGCATGGCGGAAATCTGATAGTCGGGAATCTGCCCGCTGACGGCGCCCTTGAGGAAAAAATCCGTTTCCTCTCGGGAGAGTTCCTCGCGGTCGCGTTTTCTCTGGATCAGGTCAGTAACTCGCATAGGAATTGCTCTTTGTCTCCAAGAGTTCAGTGTGAGGTAGAACGGCCGGGAGAACCGCATCCCCAGATCGGAACAACACAAGTTTAGGACACTACCATCGCTGGCACGGAAATGCAAAGGAATATTTCGGCGCGCGCGCTGCGGGAAGAGCCCCGCGGGCCGTGGCGGGCAGTATGGAAAAACACTCGCTAAATCAGAAAGTTGGCGATTCCTCCAGGAACACGTTCGCGATCAAAACGTAGCAATCGGATTGAGCGGCGACCCCGTGCCGCCGCGAATCGGCAGCGGAGCCGCCGTCAGCAGAAATTCCCAGCGGTTGCGGGCAGCCGCCGCTTCGCCCAGCGCTTCCAGGTCCAGGTTGTCGAACAGGTGAACGCCGAGGTAGAGCAGGGAGAAATCATGCACTGCGCCCACCAGATTCGACGGCGACACATATTGCGGATGGTCGCTTCCGAGCAGCGCGATGTCCCGCTGCTTGAGCCACGGGATCACGGAGGGATCGAGCCCCGCCGACCGCGCGCCCTCGGCCCGGCCGCGCAGCCACGGCCCGACGGCCTTCCGCCGCGCCCATACGCCTACGCGCACGAACAGCGCGTCTCCGGGACCCACCTTCACCCCCGCCTTCCGTTCCCACGCTTCCAGGTCCTCGACATAAATCGGAGTTCCCGGCTCGAGGTACGGAACGCCTTTCAGGCGCGGAATGTCTATCAGCACGCCGCGCGTGAAGATGCCGTTCTTCAGGTTGTGGATGGAGTTCTTGGCGTGGCCTTGTTTGAGCACCGTTTGCTCATCCGGCTGGTAGCCGTTGTAGAAGACGCCGTTGGCGTTGATATGCGCCAGCGAGTCGAGATGCGAGTGGGCGATGCCGTGGTATCGGACCCCGAATCGGTCGCCGCCAATGGACAGCATGGTGTGTTCATAGGGATTCGGATTGTCCACCGCCTGGACCGTATCCGCGTCGCCGGCGAGCGACACCGAGACGCCTTCCTTCACGAGCGCCGCGGCTTGCCGTCGCTTGGCCGGGGTAATCAGGTTCAAGGCGCCGATCTGGTCGTCCTTGCCCCAGCGTCCCCAGTTCGAAAGCTCCTTCTTCCAGCGCTCATACTCCTCTGCGGTAACCGTGCTGCCGGCCTGCGGCGCCGCGCTCTGAGACGACAGCATGCCCGCCGCCAGCGTTCCCAGCAGCAATGCAAACAAAAAGGTTCTCATGATCCCTCCTTCAATCCGAGCCGCGCGCGTAAGCAAGCGGACATGTGCTCTCTGCCAACGTGTCCGCTCCCTTACGGTCGCGGCTCTGACTAAACCTCACCGCGCCGTATAGGTCTTACTGAATCCGTTGCGGCCGTTGGTCATGGTGAACTTACCGTCCTCCCCGACCGACGCCTTGATCCAATGGCCCGGGCAGTCGGCCGTCTCGCCGAGGTTCGCGATCATATCGGGCGAGGTGTTGTGGTTCGGGTCCGGATCGAGCAGTGACTTGTGCCCCTGCCAGATGCCTTCGAGGCGCGGCAGCTTGGCGAGCCGCAGGTACGCGACTCTTTCATAGGGCGCGGCTCCCGGCGTCAGCGACCGGACGCGCTCGTCCACCGCGCCGAGCCCCTTGCGCGGGCCGTTGTTGACAACCACCACCTGCGGCTGGATGGCTCCGAGAAACGCCGGCGCACCCGCGCCGTCGAAGCCCCCGTGGCGGCTCGTCTGATACAGCGTGACCTTGCCGAGCAGATTGTCCGGGCACGCCAGCACCATGTCGCGCTCCCAGTCGAGGTCAATCAGGTTCAGGAACGTGAACTTGCCGTAGGTGAGCAGCACGCCGACGCCGCGCTGGTTCTCGCCTCCCGCCGAAGCCTTCCGCTCGGCGTTGGCGCAGAGCGGATTCGGCCCGCCGCCGTTGACGGGTTTGGG
>CAYWWM010000355.1:0-3737 GCA_964461735.1 uncultured Solibacteraceae bacterium
CCGGCAGAGGTGCAATGTGCTGAGCAGATTCAACCGCAGCGCCTTCTCCCAAACGTCCTCCGGCAGGTCTGCGAAATGCCCGAACGGCGGCCCGCCCGCGTTGGTTACCAGAATATCGAGCCGGTTGTAATGGGCCACCGTTTTCCGGACCAGTTCTTTCACCTCCTCCGGAACGCTCACGTCCGCCCGAACGGGCAGCACTTCGGCTCCCGTCTCCCGGCGAATCTCCTCCGCCGCTTGGGCGAGCTTCTCTTCCGTCCGGGAACAAATCGCCAGCCGCGCTCCTTCTTTGCCGAGTCCCATGGCCACGGCTTTGCCCAATCCCGAACTCGCCCCGCAAACCAATGCCACCCGACCGCTCAACCCAAGATCCATTGCTTTGTCCTTCTCTCCGTCTCGTCCGTACGGCGTCCGCCCGGAGAGCGGCTATTGTAACTCAATTCTTTCCGTGGCGAGTTGCTTGAATTGCTCAGTTTCTCTCGCTCCCTTCTTTGTTATGATTATGCCACGGAGGCCGGCGTTCAGTGCAGCTTCACCCAAACGAAATTTATTGTAGCGATGCCAGAAAGCTGCTTCCGCGGATCGAAGCGGGGAGTGTCGCGTGCAGCATTTGGTCTCCACCCTATTTCGTCGGGAAGTCTTACGAAGCATACTTGAAGTCGTACGATGAGTGGAGCCGCCTGCTGCAAGAAGTAATTGGGCTTCACTTTCCATTGCTCAAACCCGGCGGATTTCTCGTGATTAACATTGCGGATATCTTGTGCTTTCCAGACGAGTCCATGCCGCGAATTCAAGCGGAGACCATCTCCCAGAGGCGGTCCAAGGTAACGCGGGAGGACGCATTGCGGGCGGCCAAAGAGCACCCAGGCTGGAATCGTTACCAGCTCGCGTCCCTCCTGGGTTGCAGCGAACAGACGATTGACCGCCGATTGAACGGAAACAACATCCGGGGCGGGAAATACGCCGCCCAGACGCGGGTCAAGCTGGCCGGTAGAGAAATCGAGCGATGGGCAGCCGACGCAGGGCTTTACTTGTACGATCGAAGGGTATGGGTGAAAGACCCCGCATGGCAGAATTGTGAATGGCACACCACGTCGTATCGTTCCGTGGACGAGTTGGAGTACCTCTATTTCTTCTGGAAGCCCGGTGTCACGCGAGTGGATCGGCGGCGGTTGAGTCCCAGAGAATGGGCGGAATGGGGTTCGCGGGGAGTCTGGTATATCCCTTCCGTGTGCGCCAACAACGATCACGAGGCAAAGTTTCCCGCCCAACTTCCCCGCAGAATCATCCGAATGCTGACCGACCGAGGTGAAATCGTGCTTGATTGCTTCATCGGCAGCGGAACCACCGCAGTGGCTGCCATCTGTGAGGGGCGGCAGTTTCTGGGCATAGATATCGAGGAGAAATATGTGCGGATGGCACGCGCCGCCTGTGCCAGGGCTATTCATTCCACACAAACGGCTCTTCCGGGTCAATCCGAATATCCTGAACCCGCCACCCTGCCTTTTGCTTGAGTCGGTCGAAACTCAGTCTCACCCGAAACTCCTCTCCCCGTATTGGGGCATTGCGGCCGGCAATCCAGAACGAGTCTTGCGCTGCGGGGTTATACCGGTCTTGCAACATTCCGTTCGGAAGACACGAACTCCGAATGAGTGTCAGCCGGTTCCTTCGCCGCGCCACTTCATATGCAAACTTAATGAAGATTGTTGTCGAGAGAAGCCGCTGTTCGCGGCTCTCTACAATCTCCGGCAGTTTTCCTGGAATGTCCAGACGCTGTCCTGCTCGGATTTGCCGAATGCGCATCGAAGTCTGCGAAGTTTGGAGAGTGGCGCTGTTGGCATCCTTCTCCGCCTTGGAATCCACGAACAACGCCTGCCGCACTGCGTAGTCAGGATGAAACACATACCGGGCCCGTTTGTAGTCCATCTTCCCCAACAGGCGCACCGGGAGCTTGGACACGCCTACCGTGTCCAGTGCCTCACGGGTAATGTCTTCCCCAATATCGGCGGGAAGGTCCTGGTAAGCGAAAAAGGTTTCGGCTGCCGCCTGGCGAAAATCGGAAAGGGCTTGGCAAACGAAGCGAAGGGAGGCTTTCTCGATGCTTTCGAGTGTGTCGAGGTCGAACGCGAGCGATGCAGGGTCGCGGAACATGGCAGCGGCGATTATATCCGGCGACCGGCTGGTTTGCGAAGCCCAATGCGCAGCCCCTGGACATCGCAGAGGCCCTAACCTAGAATCGGTTCTGCACGCAACGCAGAGAACCGGAAACCGCTTGCGACTACTGAACCGCGCCACCATTATTTTTGGCCTAGTCCTGCTCGTCCTTGTTAGTGGGACCATCGCTTTTCGCCTCGCGGAAGGTTGGACCTGGTTTACTGCGTTCTACGCCGCGGTCATGACGCTCGCTACCATGGGCGTGGGCCCACTGAATCGGCTCTCCCACCCAGGGGAAGTGGTCCACATGGTCATGATTTTCCTGAGTGTGGGTGTGATCGCCATTGCCATTGGGTTGTTTACTCAGGCGGTGCTAGAATTCGAGCTTGGCTCGTTCTTTGGCCGTCGCCGCATGGAAAAGGATATTTCCAAGCTCAAGGATCACATCATTATCTGCGGGGCGGGCCGCGTCGGGCGCCGCCTCGCCCAGGAAGTGGCCGCCCGGAATCTCCCGTTGGTCTTCGTGGAAAACGATCCGGCCGCCGCGCAATGGGCGCAGAACCGCAATTTTCCGGTGATTATCGGGGACGCCAGCAGCGAGGCGGTTCTGCGGCAGGCGCGCATTGAGCACGCGCGGGGGCTGGCCAGCGCCGTTACCTCCGATGCGCAAAATGTATACATCGTCTTGACCGCGCGCGGCCTGGCGCCGAATCTCCCGATCGTGGCCCGGGCCAGCGAAGAGGATGCCGAATCGAAGCTCCTGAAAGCCGGGGCAACCACCGTGACCTCGCCGTACAGCTTCGCCGGACAGCGCATGGCCCGCACGCTCACGCGTCCTCACGTGCAGCGCTTCCTGGATCTCGCCCTCTCCTCGCTCAATGACGGCGGCCTGGACCTGCAAATCGAGGAAATCGAGGTGGCCAGCGATTGCAAGCTCTGCGGCCTGCGCCTCGGCGAAACCGACATCCGCCGGCGGCTCGGCGTCATCGTCCTGGCCATCCGGGAACAGAACGGCCGCTTGCGCTTCAACCCGGGTCCGGAGGATACGATCTCGCCCGGCGATTACCTCATCGCGATGGGCGATTCCCAGAAGCTCAAGGAACTGGAAACCCTGGCGGGGGTCAAGAACTGAAGACGGAGTCGCGGCCTTCAACCCCCTGCCAAGAGATCCACGGAACCGATGACCGACACGCCCGCATGAGCTGGTTATGACGCCCGAGGCACTTTCCCTGTTTCCCCTGTGGTACGTCGCCTTTCTGCTCTCGCTTACCTGTCACGAGGGGGCGCACGCGCTGGTGGCCAAGTGGGGCGGCGACTTGACGGCCTACAATTCGGGCCAGGTCTCGCTCAGCCCGCTGCCGCACATCCAGCGGGAGCCGTTCGGAACCGTCCTGGTCCCGATCCTCAGCTTCATGCTCAGCGGCTGGATGCTCGGGTGGGGCAGCGCGCCGTATGATCCGCTCTGGGAGCAGCGCCACCCCAGGCGCGCAGCCCTCATGGCGCTGGCCGGACCCACGGCCAACTTTCTGCTGGCATTCCTCGCCGTGGTCCTGGTCCACGCCGGAACCGCGTTTGGCGTGTTT
>CAYWWM010000355.1:3747-3839 GCA_964461735.1 uncultured Solibacteraceae bacterium
CGGCCTACAATTCGGGCCAAGTCTCGCTCAGCCCGCTGCCGCACATCCAGCGGGAGCCGTTCGGAACCGTGCTGGTCCCGATCCTCAGCTTC
>CAYWWM010000356.1:0-3835 GCA_964461735.1 uncultured Solibacteraceae bacterium
CGGGGTCATGGCCGTCGGCAGAGCCGGCGCCGTCAACGCCGGAATCTTCGCCGCCCAGATCATCGCCGTTTCGGACAAGGCCGTGGCCAAACGCCTCATCGAGCACAAAGAAAAAATGGCCCGCGAAGTCGCCGAGAAAAACGCCCGGCTGAAATCAGGGCGGTGAGTGGTGAGTGGTGAATGGTGAGTGGAGAAAGAGGGAACAGCTCTGGCTTTTGCCACTCACTAGAAGTTATTGCATAACCCGTAAGGGCACGGTTTCAATCGTGCCGAATCGGTGGATGGCAGAGCTCGGCTTCAGCCGCTGAGGGCCAAACGACGGACCTCAGGGGCTAAAGCCCGGATTGATTTTGCGGCAGTTACGGCACGGTTGAAACCGTGCCCTTACGGTGCTTCAAAGACGTTATGCGACAGCCACTACTCACCATTCACGACTCACTAGCCTTCGAATTGTCGTACAATGGGCGGGGGCGGACACGCACCAACTTCAGATTCTTACCGGGTACGCTCACCCGAAGCAGCCGTCAGGAGGCGCACAATGAAATCAGGTTTCCCGCTTCGCTATTCCCAGGGGCCAGGCTCATTCGCAGGGAGAGGATTTTTGTCGTTGCTGGTCTTTTTGCCGTTACTGGTCGCGGCCGGTGTTGCCGCCGGTTACGGAATCAGCCAGGCTTCACAAGCTGCGCCCGGTCAAGCCGCGCCGCGCAGTGGCTCTCCTGCCGGTGCTTCCACGGAGCGCCTGCCCGATGACGTCTACCCGGATTCCCGGAACCGGCTGCCCCTCGTCAAGCGGGAAGACTTGGACGAGCGGGGGAAAAAAGTCTACGACGAGGTGGCCGGAGATTCCCGCTCGCTGGCCGGACTCCAGGGCCCGGCGGGCATACGGCTCAACAACCCTCGCCTGTCCGAAGTGAACAGCCCGGTGAGCGAGTATCTCCGCTTCGAAAACGGTCTCGGGCCCCGGCTGACGCAATTGGCGTTCCTGGTTGCCGCCCGCGGCATTGATTCGCAGTTTGAGTGGACCGCGCACGAATCCGCCGCCTTGCGCGTCGGCGTAAGTCAAGAACTAATTGACATCGTCAAGTACAACAAGCCGCTGACCGGGGTGGGAGAAAAGGAAGCAGCCATGATCCAGCTCGGCCGCGAAGCGTTCGGCCCGCGCAAGGTGGCTCCGGAAACCTTCAAACGCGCGTTGGAGCTCTACGGAAAGGAGACCCTGATCAACCTGGTCGCCTTCCTCGGCTACCAGGCGCAGACCGGCGTGCTGCTGGTTGTTTTCGATCAGCAGCTCCCCCCCGGCCAGAAGCCGCTGCTGCCCGTTCCCTAAACCAGACGATTCGCCGCGCTTCGCTCGTCACGGTGCTTCTCCGCCGTCGGCATTCGCAGCAGCACGGCCGTCTTGATGAGCGCGAGAGCGATCAGCAGTGCCTTTGTCAGAGCACTCTCCACAACAAACAGCGCAAGCCCGCCGAGAACGATCCAGGCAAACAGGAGCGAGAACGTCTTGACGTTGCGGGGCAGGCCGCGTTTTTCAAGGATCGCCTGCATCTCGCGTCCCAGGCGCGGCTCCCCGAGCAGCCAGCGGTACATGCGCTCGGAACTGCGCACGTAGCACGCCGCCGCCAACAGCAGGAACGGCGTGGTGGGCAAAACGGGGAGGTAGATTCCGATGACGCCGATTGCCACAGACAGCGTCCCGGCGACCAGCAGCATCACTCGCAACGCAGGATGGTGGCGGGATTCGGTTTTCTCGGTCTTCGCGGTCTTCTCGGCTTTCTCGGAACTCTCGGCAGAATTTTCTCGACCTGGTTCCGGCGAGTTTTCCATACACAAAGCGCCAGAGGGTGTTTCAGGAGGAGGGAAGCCCTTTGCCGGTGGCGCTACCGGCCGGCGGGCTTGAAATATCCTCCCTGAATCGCTTCGTGCCAAAGCAGCGCGCCGACCGGCGCGACGCCCATCGGCAGACCCTCCTCCGCGGCGCCGTAGCCGTGGATGCCGGCGTCGAACTGCACCAGCCGCACCCGCGGCGCCGGCTTCATGGCGGCGTAGCCGGGCAGGTAAACTTGCCGGTAAATCTCGGGCGCGTGGTCGCGGCTGTTCTTGGTGATCGAAAGCAGCAGCGGCGGAACGGGCTTCGCGCCGGGCCCGGACACTTCGCGCAGGTAACTGACGTAGTGGTCCACGAGTTTCTTCGTATCTGCTTCGGTCATCTTCAAGCGCTTGGCGGAAGCGCGCGCGGCGTTAGTCAGCTCGGCGGGGCTGTCGAAGTGGATGATGTTTTCCGCCTTGAACTGCGCCGAGCGCGTGCTGCGCCCCCAGCTTTCGAGGACTTCTTCCATGACCATCGCCAGGCGCTCGAGCGCTTCGACGCCTTCCGCCTGGATCAGCTCATAGCCGTAGTAGCGCGCCGTGTCGCGCCAGGAGCGGATGCGCAGGCAGTTGAAGCCCGCGCCCCAAGTCTCTTCGATCTCCTGAATGCTGCGCGTCATCGAGCCGTAGAGCGCGCCGAACGGCGAGCTTTCCATGGCGAGGATGCCCGCGAGGTTCGGAATGCGCTGGCTGAAGAGCATCGTGAACGGCCCGCCGGTCGAGTGGCCGTGCGCGTAGATCGAGTACTCGCCTTCGGGCAGGTGTTTGCGCAGCAGCTCTTTTCCGCCTTCCTCGAACGCCGCCGGCCAGCCCGCCATGCGGTTGTAGAATGTCGTGCCTTCCTTGGCGCAAGCCAGGATCAGCGTCCCCCAGCGGCGGCGGCGCGACTCTTCCTTATCTTCGACCACGTCGTACTGGTCCGGCGTGATCTCTTCGCCCCGCAGCCAGATCGGCGTGCGCACGGTGCGGTCCGCCCGGATGGTGTCGCCCGGCCAGTTGCGGCTCGCGTCGTTCAAGTAGAGCCGTCCGGGGTAAGACATGTTGACGATCTTGTAGCCGAACTTCGCGGTCAGGAAGCGCGCGAAGCGGTCCATCGAGCGATGGTCGCCGGAGCCGCCGTGCAGCAGGAAGAGGCCGACTTTCTTGCCGTCCGCGCCGGTCGGGACGCGCGACGCGTCCACCGGCTGATAGACCATCGCCGCGATGTCCCAATCCATCTCCAGCGCGCGGATGCGGATGATCTCCTCCCGCGCCTGGAGCGGAATGTCCGGCATCGCCAGAACCTTCTTCGAAATCTCGACCAGCTCCGGCCGCGCGATTTTGTACCAGTCCGCGCCGCTCACTTTTTCCGACGGCCGGTCCAGCACTTCCGCAGACGCCGCGCCCCCGCCAACGAGCGCCAGCGCAAGCAATCCCATCCCGGCGACAACGATTCTTCGGCTCATGATTTCCATTCCTCCCCGGTCTCAATCCTCGCAGACAGCGAACCAGCCACCTCACCATTATATAGTACAGCGAATCGGAGCCGCGCGCGTCAGCAAGCGGACAAAGTAGTGTGAATAGTGATTAGTGGATAGTGGATAGTGATGAGCGGAACGCGGGCACCGGAACTCAGAAAGGGAAGGGCGAGGCCTCTAATCACTATCCCCTGTGTTGTTTTCACTATTCACTGTTTTCCCCCACTATCCACTATCCACTGTTTTTCCCCTATCCACTTCTGCGCAATCTGTGGATAATTTACGCATGGCGCTGAAACCGGGAACCTACCTCGGGCAATATGAAGTGCTGGCGCTGCTCGGCGTGGGCGGCATGGGCGAGGTGTATCACGCGCGGGACTCCAAGCTCAACCGCGAGGTGGCCATCAAGGTTCTGCCGGAGCATCTCACGCGCGACCCGGAGCGCATTGGGCGCTTTCGCCGCGAAGCGCAACTGCTGGCGCAGCTCGATCATCCCAACATCGCCCGCA
>CAYWWM010000357.1:0-3828 GCA_964461735.1 uncultured Solibacteraceae bacterium
ATCAGCGGGGCCTTTGCCGAGCGCATCAAGTTCAGCGCGATGCTCATGTTCATGTGGCTCTGGTCGAGCCTGGTCTATAGTCCGCTGGCGCACTGGGTGTGGGGGAAGGGTGGCTGGCTGCGCTTCGGCGATCCCGGCGCCATCTTTGGCGCGCTCGATTTTGCCGGGGGGACGGTCGTGCACATCAGCTCCGGGGTCTCGGCCCTGGTCATGGCCTTTCTGCTCGGGAAACGGATCGGCTTCGGCAAGCAGCCGATCATTCCCCACAACGTGACCATGACGGTGACCGGGGCGGCCTTGCTGTGGTTCGGATGGTTCGGCTTCAACGCCGGGAGCGCCGTGTCTTCGGGCGGTCTGGCGGCCAGCGCGTTCATTGCCACTCACTTTGCCACCGCCGCTGCCACCCTCTCCTGGATGTTTGCGGAGTGGCTAGCGAAAGGCAAACCGAGCGCCCTCGGGGCCGCTTCCGGAGCTGTGGCCGGACTGGTGGCCATCACGCCGGCTTCCGGCTATGTGACGCCGATGCCCGCCCTCATCATTGGGCTGCTCGCGGGCATCTTTTGCTTCGTGGCCTGCACCTCGCTCAAGGCCAAGTTCGGCTATGACGACTCGCTCGACGTGTTCGGCGTCCATGGGATTGGCGGGACCACCGGGGCCATCCTCACCGGCTTCTTTGCCTCGAAAGCGGTCAACTCCGCCGCCACCGACGGTCTCTTTTACGGCAATCCCGGCCAGCTCATTAACCAACTCGTGGCCGTGGCGAGCACCTGGATCTTGGCCATCGTGGGAACCCTGGTCATCGCCAAGATCACCGATGCCGTGATCGGCTTGCGCGTGAGTCCGGAGGAGGAAATGGCCGGCCTCGACCAGTCCCAGCACGGCGAGAGCGGCTACAACCTGGAAGAGGGGACGTAGTAGCGAACCGAGGCCCCTTTGAACTTGCAATCTGCAAGGACAAACCAGCTTTTCCCGAAGTCGGGTAATACGAATCTACTCCACCGCTCGTGTCGCGTAGTAGCCTTCGCGGTGGCGGATTTCATAGTGGATCTCTTTGCCCTTGGGGTCCACGATCTGGAGCGCCTTGCCGTCCGGCCCCACCACCTCGACTTTGATTGTGCGGAATTTGCCGTCCTTCACCGTGTTCGTGGGGCTGTAGCTGATCTGGTATTCGTTGCGCAGTGCGGCGGAGATCTCGCGATAAATTTCCGGAAACTGCGCTTCGAATTGCGGGAAGTAGGCGCGTCCGCCCGAGAGCCGGGCGAAGCTGCGAAGCTGGTTGTCGGCTTGCAACAAAGTGAGATTGCTCTGGCTGAACGCCCCCACCCCTCCTACCCGTAGGGCGTGCCGGATGCCGATGGGGTAGATGGCCGTGTCGGAGCTTTGCGCCGCTCGCAGGGCCTGCTCGTAGAGCGTCTTGCTGAAGGTGTCTATGCCGCTCGTGATCAGCACGACCGCCTTCTTCCCTTCGATCTTGTCCATCCGGCCGATGGTTTCCGTCAAAGCGTCGAACAGGTTCGTCTCACTGAACAGCGGAATCCCCATCGTGTTCAATGCTTGCATGGCGGCGGCTTTGTTGCGCGTGAAGTCCAGCAGGATTCGCGTACGCAGGTCGTACTCCACCACCGCGACCCAGTCCTCGGGCCGCAGCGAGCTCACGAATTCCTGCGCCGTGGCCAGCGTCTCGTAAAGAAACCACCAGAACGGGCTGCCGAATTCGATCACCAGCGCCACAGTCACCGGCGCCTCGGAGGTTTCCAGGCGCTGGATCGTCTGCGGGACGCCGTCTTCCAGGATTCGGAATTGCTCTTGCTTCAGGTCGGGAATGAAATTGCCGCCTTGATCCTGCACTACCACGCTGAGGTTCACCAGGTCTACTTCCGCGCCAAAGCGGACAGGCGCATCGGGGCTGAGCCGTTCGCCGACCCTCTGTTGCTGTCTATCCGAGGGGCGGTTGGGCCGCCGGCGGGGAACCACCACGGTTTCGCCCACACTTCGGTTCGGGCCGCTCTGCGGAACGGCGGCCGGCTGGGACTCTCCTGTGGAACTGGATGGCCGACTCTGTGGCTGGCTTTCCGAGTACCGCGCTACACCTGGCGCGGTCCCGGCCAACAAAAACACGAGCAGTCCGACCGATGGCACCCACAAGCGGACGGAAGATTGTTTTCGCATAGGGCGGTTCTAACAACGAACCTGCCGGCGAGCGTGGCGGCGTCACGAAGAAGAGAACCCGGTAAGTAACGAACCCTACTCTACCGCACGCGACGCGTAGTAGCCTTCGCGGTGGCGGATTTCGTATTTGATCTCTTTGCCCTTGGGGTCCACGATCTTGAGCTCTTTGCCGTCCGGCCCCACCACCTCGACTTTGATTTTGCGGAACTTGCCGTCCTTGGTCGGATTGGTCGAGCTGTAGGCGATCTGGTATTCGTTGCGCAGCGCGGCGGAGATATCGCCGTAGATTTCCGGGAACTGCCCTTCGAAGCGCGGGAGGTAGGAGCGCCCGCCCGAAAGCCGCGCGAAGCTGCGGAGCTGGTTGTCGGCCTGCAGAAACTCCAGGTTCCCCAAGGAGCTCATGTAGCCGCGGGATTCATACCACATCCGCACGGCCTGCCCGGTCCCGATGGCGTAGACCGGCGTGTCGGAAGCCTGTACGGCTTTGAGCGCCGCATCGTAGCGCGTCTTGCTGAAGGTATCCACGCCGCTCGAGACCAGCACGATCGCTTTTTTGCCCTCGATGTCGTCCATGCGCGAGATGGTGTCGGTCAGCGCGTCAAACAGGTTCGACTCCCGGAACCCCGGAATCCGCATCGAGTTCAGGGCGTCGAAGGCGGCCGCTTTGTTGCGCGTGAAGTCCTGCAGAATTTGCGTCTTCAGGTCGTACATCACCACCGCCACCCAGTCCTCCGGCCGCAGCGATTGCACGAACCCGTAGGAGGCGTACAACGTCTGGTAGAGAAACTCCCAGTAGAGGCTGCTGAATTCGATCACCAACGCCACCGTCACGGCGGCCTCGGAGGTCTCGATGCGCTGGATCTGCTGCGGCTTGCCGTCCTCGAGGATGCGGAAGTGCTCCTTCTTGAGCTCCGGGATGAAGTTGCCGTTGCGATCCTGGACCACCACGCTCAGGTTCACGAGGTCCACTTCGGTCGTGAAGAGGGGCGTCTCGTCCACGTTGACACGCTCGGCTGCCCGCTCCTGCGCGCGCGGCGCGGGCTGCCTGGGACGGTCGCGGGGAACCGTCACGGTTTCGCCCACGTTGCGGTTGGGGCCGCTCTGCGGCACGGCGGCGGGCCGGGATTCCTGCGTGGATCCCGCCGGCCGGCTCCGTTCGGAGCCGTCGGAATACTGCGCCGCAACCTCCGACGCGCCGGCCACCAAGAACGCCAGCCAGCCGGTCAACAGTGCCGTCAACGAAACAGAAGCTCGTTTTCGCATGGGACTCTCCCGAAAAGTTGCTCGCGAACCTTTTCTCGACCAACCAACGCGCCTGCGGGCGCCGCCGCCCCACAGGGAGGGGCAAATAAAGCTGCCCGCCGAGCGGCGAACTATGGCATCATCCGAAGGTGCCAGCGGTCTCATATTACTATGGATGCGCCAAATTGTCATCTGGAAGCTAAGGAATTCCATTATTACATTCCTTCGGGAGGAACCCCATGGCCGGCAGGGAGTTAGGGCGTCGGACGAAAATCGTGTGCACCTTGGGGCCGGCCACGCGCAGCCTGGAGGCCATCCGCGCCTTGATTCGCGCGGGCATGGACGTGGCGCGGATGAACTTCTCGCATGGGACCCATGAGGAGCACGCCCGCACCGCCGCCTGGGTGCGCCAGGCCG
>CAYWWM010000358.1:0-3824 GCA_964461735.1 uncultured Solibacteraceae bacterium
TCGAGTACACCCCGCGCTGCTACTACGAAGTCTGCCACGGCAAACCGATCTATGACTACGTGGGAAAACAGCTTGGCTGGTGAAGAGCAGGTGTTAGGTGTCAGGTGCTAGGTGTTAGGTTGGGGACCTTACACCTAGCACCTGACACCTAACACCTGTCTCTACGACGCGCTGCGCATGGGCGCCCGGTCTTCCTTTTTCTTGGGCGTCGAGATATAGCCCACGATGCGGTCCCGGTCAATGCGGTTGACGACAATTTCCGTAGGCGCCCGGAATCCTGCCTGATAAAACTGCACGGGTTCGAATACGTTCTTGTCCTTCTTCTCGATGGTGCGGTCGTCCACGATGAGATTCACCGTGTACTTCTGCCGGCGGGGGTCGGTTCGTTTCAACTCCAACTGAATGGTTCCGAAGCGCTGCACGCGGCTCCGACGGAGCAGGTCGAACTCGATGTATTCGCGCTCGCCGCGGGCCTTGAGTTCCTCGAGCTCGGAGCGGTTGTGGGCCACCAGGCCGCTCTGCACGCCGAGGTCTCCGATGACGCGCTGCAACTCCGAGCGCGTGGCGCTCAGCTCATCCTTGGTGGTTTTGACGTCGCCGCGCACGCCCGCTACGTCGGTGGTCAGGCTGCCGAGGTTTCCCTTGGTGGCGGCCTGGTCCTGCTGCAGTTCGCCTAGCCGGCTGGCCAGTTGTTGCGCCTGCTGCGCCGACTGCTGGGCAACCTGCTGCGCGGCCTGCTCGGCCGCCTGCCGCTGTCTTTCCAATTCGGCGGCTGTCTGCTGCCGGGTGCGCTGGATTTCATTCTGCGTGATCCCGAGGCGCTGCTGCGTCTGGCCCACCTGCGTCTGCAATTCCGCATCGCGCGCGTCGCCTTCGTCCAGACGCCCGCCCAGTTGCTCCAGCATTTCTTTCTGGGTCGTCAGAGAGGCCTGCAAGTCGGCGTTCACCTGGTCCACGCGGCTGCTGAGGTCGTGGGCATAGTAAAAGGCTCCTGCCATCCCGACCACAGACACGATCGCCAAGGCGATGACGGTCCAGAGGGGAGCGGAACTTCCGGGACCGGACTCGCCTCCGCCCGTTGCCAGTGACCAGGCCGACCGGGCGGATGATGTCGAGACGTGACCGGAGGGGTCCCCTCCTTCCGTGCCGCCTTTCGGCGAGGGGGTTGGTGATGGTGTGATGCTCATGGCGTCAACTCCTTTGTGCCAATTTCCACCTTACTTCCGTAAGGATGCGGGATACAGAAATTGGGTTGTTCCGAGTCCTCCGAGAAACCGGGTCCGACCTCAGCCCCACTCGAGATACTCCTCGTTTATCCTATCACAGAGAAAACGCAGTCGCCTGCTAGAATCGGGCTATGGGTCTTAACTTGCTGGATACACGCATCATCCTGGTCCGTCCGCGGAACCCGCTGAACATCGCCGCCGCCGCGCGCGCGATGAGCAACTTCGGCCTCGCCGACCTGGTCGTGGTCGCCGCCTACGAGCCGGTCTGGCAGGATGCCCGCGCGGCGCCGGGCGCCAAGGACTTGCTGCGCCATGCCCGCGTCGTCCCGCGGCTGCTGGACGCTATCGAGGACCGCACGCTGGTCGTGGGAACCAGTTCGCTGGCGCGCCGTCGGCCGCTCCAGGCGGTGGTTTCGCTCGACCGGTTGCAGAGTCTTTCGAGACGTCGGAAAGCTCCGGAGCGTCTCGCAATCCTGTTTGGCTCCGAGAAAACCGGCCTGAGCAACCAGGACTTGCGTCATTGCAACTTCGTCCTGCGGATTCCCACCGAGGAGCGCGCCCCGGCCATGAACCTCGGCCAGGCCGTCGCCGTGTGCTGCTATGAACTCCTGCGGGCCGTGCAACCCCGTCGCGGCAGACCGCAGCAGTATTCGGAGCCTAGGGAACCTGGGGGACCTGCGGAACCAACTGCGGAGTCCGTTGCCGGCGCTCCCGCTACGGTCGGCGAAGTGGACCGGCTGGTTGCGGCTGTTGAGGCGTTACTGGGTGAGAATTCGGAGGGTGTGCCCAGTCCGGCGCGAGCGCGCAGCGCGCAGCTTCGGGAAATGCTCTGGCGCTGCCCGCTGCGCAGCCGAGACGTGTCGTTGCTGCTCGGAGTGCTCCGAGACATCAGAAATAGGGAACGGGGGAGAGGGAACCGGTGACAGGAGGCGGCACCCTCAGCGCGCATTTCCCACCACCGACGGGCGTCTCGTCTTTGATCCGGTTGCCCTGAAAGGTGTACGACCCCTTCGGGGTCGGTAGCGCTCAAGGGCGAGCTTTCGGGGGGCGCGTTGCCCCCGGCTACTACTCATATCAATCCCCTTCGGGGATTTCGTGGATGGCGATCTATTGGGCGGACTCGTGCGGGTGAGAAATGCGGGTTAAGCGCGGGCGGAGAATCAGCCGAGGGATGGAAAAAACAGACGTTTCCGCCCTCGCGGTAGGCAAGGGCCCGCGAGAGCGGAAACGGAAGTCGGCCAGACGTTTCTAGCGAAGAGCAGCCCTGGTGTTGTCCCGGATTTCCACCCGGGTGAGCCCTGCGACACCGCTGGCAGCCAGCCACATGACGCCGTCCGGTCCGGCCATCATGTGCCGCACCACGCCGCCGCCCGAGGGAATCTCCCAAGACTGGAATCGCTCGGTCTTGGGGTCGAACCGCACCAGCGTGTTCTTCTCGGTGCCCGACTCGCTGTACCAGATGACGTCGTTCAGCGCGAGAATTCCGTACGGCTCCGATTTCTTGCCGCTCGGAGAGGGCCACTCCTTGGTCGCGCCCGTCTTCGGGTCGAGCATGCCGAGATAGCCGCGGTAGAAGTCGGTGTAATAGATCTTGTCGTCGGAGGTGATGGCGAGCCGCCGCGGCCGCGCCAGCGGATCCGGGAGATTGTATTCCTTGATCGCCATCGTCTCCGGGTCCATGCTCGCAATCTTGGGCCGGTTGAACGCCACAAACCAGGGAGTCTCCTTGGAATCCAGGCGCACTCCGTAGGGACCCCAGAAGGGCGTGGGCGTTGACACCAGCTTTACCTCGCCCGTCTTCGGATTCATGCGCCCCATCATGCTGCCGTCGAACATGGTGAAGAACAGGATTCCCTTGGAGTCAAACACGGGCGTGTGGGGATGGTAGTGATAGTTGTCGGGCTTGCTCGGGTCTTTCAACTTGTGCTCGGTGATCTCCCCGGTCTTGGGGTCGAGGTGGCCGATGTAGTCGCCCTGCGCCGCCGTGAACCAGACGTGTCCGTCTTTGTCGGCGATCAAGCCGTGCGGCCCGCCGTCGGGCGTCTTGGCGGGGAATCGCTTCCACTCGCCGCTGGTCGGATCCAGCCGTCCCAATTCGTTCGATCCGGTGGACGCGTAGAAGATCGAGCCGTCCTGCATGATCAGCGGATCGTGCGGGTTGACTTTGTCGGGAACCTTCCACTCCATGATGGAAATTTCCACCGGCCCGGGAATGATCACGGCCTTGGGATCGGGCACGGCCGGGAAATTCTTGGCCAGGTAATCCGCCGCAATCGGGATTTCTTCGGGCTTCACGACCGCGCCGTGCTCGATCATGCGGTTGATGCGCCCTTCCCAACCGCGGCGCGAATATTGGCCGCGCGCTACCTGATAGAGATCATGACAAACGCCGCAGGCCCTGGTTACGATCGCTTTGCCGTCACCCTCCGGCAACTGCGCCAGACTCCGGGCGGGAAACGCCGCGGAGAAAAGCACGGCCGCCAGCAACAACGCCTTGCCACCACAGATCGCCTTCATAGAACCCTCCCCTTTTGGAGCATCTGGAACTGAATTTAACTGAATCGCCGTTTGGGATTGTATACCAAGCGGCTCACCCGC
>CAYWWM010000359.1:0-3811 GCA_964461735.1 uncultured Solibacteraceae bacterium
GCAGCATCGGGCACTCGTAGTGGCCTTCCTGTTCGCCTGGATGACGGCGTCCAGCCTTTACGTTCCCGCGCGCGCTGCGTCGGTACCCGTATATGCAAAGAACGGCATGGTCGCCACGCAAGAAACGTTTGCGACGCAAGTCGGAGTGCAAGTTCTGCGCGAAGGCGGCAACGCGATAGACGCGGCGGTGGCAACAGCCTTTGCCCTCTCGGTTACCTACCCAGTAGCCGGCAACATCGGCGGCGGCGGCTTCCTTGTTTATCGCGCTGCCGGCGGCGAAGCGGTCGCATACGACTTCCGGGAGACGGCGCCCGCCCGAGCACATGCCCGGATGTTTTTGAAGGATGAAAGGTACGACTTCGATGTCCACCACAACTCGCATCTATCGGTGGGGGTGCCGGGGACGGTCGCGGGACTCTATTTGGCATGGCAGGAACAAGGAAGGTTGCCGTGGAAGCAACTCCTCGCTCCCGCCATTGATTTAGCCGAAGACGGCTTCCCCATCTCGCCTGGACTGGCTCAATCCCTGCAAAGCGCTCTGCCGCAGATGCAGAATTATTCGGCCTCCGTGGCTCAGTTCTCGAAAGATGGTGTTCCCTACGAGCCGGGCGAAATCCTGAAGCAACCAGACCTTGCCAGAACTCTTCGGCGCATTGCGGAGGAAGGTCCAGCCGGTTTCTACGAGGGCGAAACCGCCGCCTTGATCGAGAAGGAGATGCAAGCCCATGGCGGCTGGATCACGCGCGAGGACCTGAAGAACTATCGGGCGAAGCGCCGCCAGCCGGTTCGTGGCACCTATCGCGGCTACGAGGTCATTTCCATGCCGCCGCCCAGTTCCGGCGGCACGGCGCTGGTCGAAATGCTGAATATTCTGGAAGGTTACGACCTGGCGGCCAGCGGACACCATTCGGCGCAGACCGTTCACTGGATCGCGGAGGCGATGCGACGAGCGTTTGCCGACCGCGCGCGGCATTTGGGCGATCCCGATTTCAATCCGGCGATACCGGTTGGCCGACTCACCTCGAAGCCATACGCCGCCGACTTACGGCGGACGATTCTTCGCAACCGCGCATCGCAATCCGCTCCCAGCACCTTTGAATGGCCGCGCGAGAGCGAGGAAACGACTCACTTTTCCGTTGTGGACGAGGAGCGCAATGCGGTGGCGCTTACCTATACCCTCGAGTACGGGTATGGGTTGGGCGCCGTTGTGCCCGGAGCCGGTTTCCTCCTCAACAATGAAATGGGGGACTTCAATGCCTCGCCCGGCCTGACCACGCCCGAGGGGCTGATCGGGACGGAGCCCAACCTCGCTTCTCCCGGCCAGCGAATGCTTTCGAGTATGTCCCCCACTATTCTCGTCAGAGAGGGCAAGCTGTTCATGGTCTTAGGGAGTCCCGGAGGCCGGACCATTATCAATACCGTCCTGCTTACGATTCTGAATGCGGTTGATTTTCAGATGAATGTCCAGGAAGCGGTGGACGCTCCCCGCCTCCATCACCAGTGGCTGCCGGACCGCATCCACTACGAGCGCTATGGCCTATCGCTCGACACGATAGGCTTGCTGCAATTGCGCGGACACACGATGGAGATCGTCCCTGGTCAAGGAAACGTCGCGGCCATCCTCCTCAATGCGCAGGAAAATCGGCTGGAGGGAGCCGCTGACCGCCGCTCACCCGACAGCGCTGCGGCTGGCTGGTGATTCGTGTCCTGGGAGAAGCCGTGATAATCCTGTGGGGGCAGAACCTGTGACTAGCACGCCCGACAGGACGCCGGATATGACAGTTGTCATCGGCGGACTGCGCCTCAAGAATCCCATCCTGGCCGCCAGCGGGACGTTTGGCTACGGCCTGGAGTTCGCGGAGCTGCTCGATTTGAACGAGCTCGGCGGCTTCGTGACCAAGGGTCTCTCCCGCGAGCCGATGGCCGGGAATCCCCCGCCGCGGCTGGTCGAGACGCCGGCGGGGATGATGAACTCGGTCGGGCTGCAGAACGTGGGCGTGGACGCCTTCATCCGCGACAAGCTGCCGCGCCTGGCGAAGCTCCAGACCGCCGTCATCGCCAACGTCTTTGGAAACGCCACGGAAGACTACGTGGAAGGGGTGCGACGGCTGGAGGCGGCGGGCGGACTGGCTGCGTACGAGTTGAACCTCTCCTGCCCCAACACCGGTGGGATCATGTTTGCATGCGACCCGGCGCTGGTCCGCGAAGTCACAGCCGCCGTCCGGCAAGTGAGCCAGCGTCCGCTATGGGTCAAGCTCTCGCCCAACGTGAGCGACATCGCGCCGTTGGCGCAGGCGGCAGAGACCGCCGGAGCGGACGCCATCTCGCTGGTCAACACGTTCGTGGGAATGCAGATGCCAGGGCCAAGCGAGGACGGCTCCCGTCGAACGGTGCTGCCTCTGGGGAGCGGCGGGCTGTCCGGCCCCGCGATTCACTCGCTCGCGGTGCGTCTGGTGCACCAGGCGGCGCGCGCCGTGCGCATCCCGGTGATCGGCATCGGGGGCGTGGTCTGCGGCGCCGACGCGGCGGAGATGCTGCGCGCCGGGGCGGTGGCAGTCGAGGTCGGGACGGCGAATTTCTACGATCCCCGCGCCACCGTCAGGATCGCGCGCGAGCTTTCCGATTACTGCCGCCAAGCAGGCATCCGCCGCGTGCGCGAGTTGAGTCAGTCCTGCCGGGGCGAGCCCGCGCGAGCGGCCATTGACAAACTTCCGGCGGTCCCGTAACGTAATTGGCAACGGGGGGGGTTCGAATTGAGACGCGCTTTGTTCTCATGCGTTCCGAAGAGAACTGCGCGAACGAGAGGAACGACGTGACATGCTGGCAAGAATGCTGAGAGTGGGAAGAGTGCTGCTGACGATGCTGTTTCCGCTGGCGGTGGCCGGCTGGGCGCAGACCGTAACGGTTCCCAGCACGCTGGTGGGATATCCGGAATTGATCGTCCATAACGCCAAGATCGTGACCATGGATGACCCGTCGTTTCAGCCGACCATCGGGCGCACGGTCCAGGCGATGGCCGTTCGCCAGGGAAAAGTTTTGGCGCTGGGGACCGACTCGGAAATCCGGCAACTGGCCGGGCCGCAGACGCGGCGCATTGACGCGCGGGGCCGGACCATCATCCCGGGCTTGATCAACACCCACTCCCACATGCACGACCGCGCGCTGCGCTACTGGATCCGCGCCAACCAGGACAAGGTGGAGGAGGTGCAGCGGTCTTTCTCCGTAACCGGCCGAAACTACGCCGAGCTGAAGCGCGGCATCGAGCTGGTCGTCAAGGAGCAGATGGCGCGCGCGCGTCCGGGCCAGTGGGCCTATATCGAGCTGCCCAACGGAGGGAGCTCCGGGACCGGGATTGGAGTGAGTTTCCTGGGCAACCGAGAGCTCACCCGGGAGGAACTGGACCAGTGGGCGCCGCAGACCCCGGTCTTCCTGAACTCGCACCCGGCCTGGATGCTGAACAAAGCCGCCGAGGTCAACTTCCTGGACCTCTACGGCCTGGACTGGGACGAAGAAACCGTGGACAAGGCCCTCACCATGAACACCACCATCCGGCGCTCCCTGGTGGTGGACCGCTACTTCGCGCCGCGCATCGCGGAGATGTCGGACGTGATCAAGGGCGGCCTCGAACACCAGGCGGCGCTCGGGCTGACCACGTTCAGCTCGCACATCGTGGGCCTGCGGATTCAGGACGCCTATATGAAGATGGTGCGGGACGGCACGATGCCGATCCGCTTCGGCTACGCGCACCGCTTCTGCCAGCAGGTGGAGCCGGAGATGGCGGGCTGCTTCATGCGGCTGGGCGACATCGCCG
>CAYWWM010000360.1:0-3789 GCA_964461735.1 uncultured Solibacteraceae bacterium
GTAACCTCACAAGCAGAGGGCGCGATGGAGGGTGTGCTCGTCGGCGCGAAGAAGGCGGGCTCCCCCATCACCACTTGGGTGGTGAGCAACGCCGAGGGCCAGTACACCTTCCCGCGCGAGACACTGGAACCGGGCAAATATGCCATCAGCGTGCGCGCCGTCGGATATGAGCTAGCGAAGACTTCCGTGGAGGTGACGGCGCAACCCGTCCCGCTGGATCTGCAACTCGAAAAGGTAACCAGGACCAACCAGCTCGCCATGCAGCTCTCCAACACGGAGTGGATCATGAGCGCGCCGGGAACCCCCGAGCAGAAGCAGATGCTCGGCCGTTGCGTCAATTGCCACACGCTGCAACGCGTGCTGTTCTCCCGCTTCAACGCGGAAGAGATGACCCAAGTGGCTCTGCGGATGGCCACGCATTCGAACAACTCTTCGCCGCTGCATCCCTGGATACGTCCCACCGCGTTTCCCCTGCGCCCCCAGGCAGTCGAAAGCGCCAGCGCCATTGGCAACTATTTCAGCTCGATTAACCTGAGCGCGCGGAACACATTTGAATTTCCGCTGAAGACCTTGCCGCGGCCCAAAGGCAAGGCGACCCAGGTGATCTACACGATGTACGACTTGCCGCGACTGGATGCATCGCCGCACGACGAAGTGTTTGATGCGGAAGGGAATGTCTGGTACTCGGATTTTAATTCCCAGTTCATTGGGAAGCTTGATCCCAAAACGGGCAAAGTGGTGGAGTACGAGGTTCCGCAATACCGTCTCGGCCAGGTTCCTCAGGGCGGCCTCCAGATTGATATTGACAAGGAAGGGCGCATTTACTTTGGCAACATGTTCCAGATGCAGCTCGCTCGATTGGACCCAAAGACCGGGAAAATGGAGACCTTTAAGCCCCCGCTGCCGGAGTCAAAGTTTGGGGATGGCCATCTGACGATGATTGACCCTGCGTTCCAGCATGTCAACGGCAAGCTATGGATCAATGTCGCCGGGGGCACCGAGGAATCCGGCGGCACCTGGCAGATTGACTTGGCAGCCAACGAGTGGACCAAAGTGCCCTATCCCCCCGGCAGTCCCTCGGCTCAAGCCTACGATGTGGTTGCGACCTCGAAGAACAACATGTACGGGATGTCGCCGGGCAACGACAAGATTTGGGTTACGGACGGCAAGACTCTGAAGACCGTTTGGTATGACTTCCCCACGAAAGGCGCGGGTTGCCGGCGAGGACACCTCGACTCCCAGGATCGCGTGTGGTGCGCTGTATTTAACGGCAATCGTTTGGCGATGTTCGATCCAAAGACCCAGAAGATCACGGAGTGGACGGTTCCCACGGAGTGGACGCGTCCCTACGACGCGCAGTTCGATGACAGGACGTATGCTTGGACGGCCGGAATGGACAGCGATTTTGCGGTCCGGCTGAATACCCAGACTGGGGAATTCACGGAGTTTCTACTGCCCACCAGAACCAACGTTCGCCACGTGGAGGTGCAGAAGTCCGGAACGTTCTCGAGCCTGTGGCTGGGAGATCAGCACGGCGGCACGCTCATCCGTGTCGAGCCGCTGGCCCCGTAGCGGGAGGCGAGAAAGAACGGGTATTCGAGGCGCGCCAGTTCTTCGCCTAAATCCTGCCCGCCGCGCCTGCCAATACGCGGCTCATCTTGCTGCGGTAATCGAGTCCACCTGGATCGTCTTGGTTCTGGCGTCCAGCGTACCCACGACTGTCACCTTTTGTCCCGCGAACTTTTCCGGCGTTCGCTGGTCGCTCAGCGTATAGACTTCCTTGCCGTCATACAGAATATACGCGGCGCCATGGGCGCTGATGCAGGCACGGGTGCACTCGGCGTCGGTCGGTCCCATTCGCATTCGCGTATGATCGGCTCTGCTGCACTCGTCGTCCGTAATGGTGCCGCTGAACGTCTGCTTGCCCTGCGCTGCGGAGAGCGTCGCAACTGCGAGAAGACTTAAGATCAGATACTTCATAACGATTTGGCAGAGAAAGCCCGAGCTACGCCCGCGCGGACACACGGGCGGCTTGTACCGCCGCCCTGCTGTCTTTCGAGCGGACGCCGAGCGGGCGCCGCGATCGAAGGATACTGGGTCTTTTATCTTCCCGGCACCATGATGTGGGCCTCGGACGTGCCCGCAAACATCACCCAAGCGCCGCCCGATTCGCGGGTGTCCGGCAGTCCGGTGGATTGCGACGTGGCGCCCGGCATGGCGACGGTGGTGTGCCGGTTGGCGCGCGCCGGGTCGGGTCCCCGGAAGTTAAAGAAGACGGACCCGTTTACGGCCTTCACGCGCGTTCCGTTCTTGGCCGCGGCCTGGATCATCTCCTCGACCTTCTTCTCGTCGCCTCCTGCTTCTGCATTGATCCTCCTGTTCTGCGCGACCCGGTCCAGGTTGGCGGCGTGGCTGGTGCACTCCACCGAGAAGGGCCAGCGCTGCTCCCCCGGCATGCCCGACAGGTCGTAGCAGACCATTTGGGTGGTGCCTTTCTTCAACGTTTCATACGTATAGTCGGAATTCCACCGAATGACCGTTGCGTCCTTGCCCAGAGCCTCGTTCGGGGCAGCCATCAACGCCTTCGCGATGGGGTCCGTCGGCGCCTGCGCCCAGGCGCTGATTGAGACCACTACGCCGAGTACAAACAAGGAAACGAGTTTCATGCGAGTCCTCCCATGGCTATGCGCTCAAATTTTGGGTGTCGAAAACCAGTAGCAGTATAACACATCAAGCCGGGCGGCCAACCCCCGGGAATCTACGCTCCTGCCGCCGACACCGCCGCCGCCGACCCCTGGGGGGCTTGACAAGTGCTATTGCTAGCAATATCATATCGCGTGGGGACTTCGTATGTTCTCGACACCAGTGTGCTGGTGGCAGCTTTGCGCAGCAGCAAGGGCGCGTCACGCCAGCTCTTGCTCGCCGCTTTGGACCGCCGTTTCGAACTGCTGCTTTCTGTTCCCCTCATGCTGGAGTACGAGGCTGTTCTCACTCGTCAGGAACACTTCATTGCATCCGGACTAAGCACCGCGGAGGTGGAGCGAGTTCTCGATGATCTTGCCTCGGTTGCCAAGCCGGTTCGGCTTGCATTTCGCTGGCGGCCCAGGTTGCCGGATCCAGATGACGACATGGTTCTGGAAACGGCCGTGAACGGAAGCGCGGATGCCATTGTGACGTTCAACCGGCGTGACTTTGAGGAGGCCGACCGGGGTCTGGATTGCGCCGTGATCCTCCCGGCAGCGGCGCTGCAACAGATGGGGAGGTCCAGTCCATGAGAAGAAGTAACTTTGCCTTGCGACTACAGCCTTCGTTGATGGAGGAGGCGCGCAAAGCGGCTGAATCGGAAGGGGTCGCTCTCAATCAGCTCATCAATGTCGCCCTGGCGGAAAAGGTCTCCACGTTGCGGACCGAGGAATATTTCCAGGAGCGGGCTCGCCGTGCGGATCGCGCAGAGACGCTGCGGATTCTGGACCGAGCCGGGAAGGGGAACCCCCCGATGACGGGCGACGAGCTTCCCCAGGAGTGGAAGAAAAAGAGGACAACCAAGATGCTGACCTCGCAGTCGGCCCGCCGAGGCGCAGTGTCTAAAAAACGGAAGAAGTCTTCCGGCAATCGGTAACGCTCACTTTATGGCCCCTCATTGCACCCTTCGGCTCCTGTTTGTGCTAGCTGTGCTGGCCATTCCTGCGGCCCAGGCCGAAGACTGGCCCCAGTTCCGCGGCCCCACCGGGCAGGGACACTCCGCCGAGCACGGTGTGCCGCTCGAGTGGAGCGAAACGCGGAACGTAA
>CAYWWM010000361.1:0-3785 GCA_964461735.1 uncultured Solibacteraceae bacterium
GAAAACGCGGGCAGAACGTCGGCTGTTGTGAGAGGAGGAAAGTTTCCATGAAGCGCATGAAGAGAATGATGGGCGCGAGTATCGCCCTGGGTTTGTTGGCCGGGATCGCCATCGGCCTGAGCCAGCGGGCTGTCGAGACCGCTGTGGCACAGGACCGTGCATCGGGCGGGCGCGAGGCGCCCCGGTTCCAAGTGGACCCTGCCTGGCCGAAGATTCCCAACAACTGGCAATTCGGGCAGGTGGCGAGCGTCTCCGTGGACGCGCAGGATCACGTCTGGGTGTTGCAGCGGCCGGGCACGCTGCCGCCCGAGGAGAAAGCCCGCGCCGCCCCGCCGCTGCTCGAGTTCGACGACGAGGGCAACTTCATCCAGGCCTGGGGCGGACCCGGCCAGGGATACGACTGGCCCAACTCCGAGCACGGCGTCTACGTGGACCACCGGGGCTTCGTCTGGATCGGCGGCAACGGCGACAACGATCACCAGATTTTGAAGTTCACGAAGGCCGGCAGATTCGTCATGCAAATCGGAAAGGCCGGGCAGAGTAAAGGCAACGCCGACACCCGGAACCTCAACCAGCCGGCCGACACCTTCGTCTACCCCAGGACGAATGAGCTGATCGTAGCCGACGGCTACGGCAACCGGCGCGTGATTGTGTTTGACGCCGATACCGGGCGGTTCAAGCGAATGTGGGGAGCGTTCGGCAACGCGCCGACCGACGGCCCGCCCAATCTCGCGCAGGCCGACGCCGACCCCAAGGGAGCACCGCAGTTCGTGCAGCCGGTTCATGCCGCGCGCGTGTCGAATGACGGGCATATCTACGTCTCCGACCGAGGGGGCAAGCGAGTTCAAGTATTCACCCTCGACGGCAAGTACGTCTCGCAGGTGTTCATTGGCCGCGAATGCAGAGCGCCGGGGTGCGGCAACGGAACCACCGCCGCCAGCACGGCCTTCTCGACCGATCTGGAGCAACGGTTCCTCTATGTCGGCAACCGCAGCCAGGCCAAGGTCATGGTGCTCAACCGGCGCACGCTCGACATTCTCGACTCATTCGGCCAGTGGGGCTCCGCGCCCGGCGAGTTCGGCACGCTCCATCACATGGCTGCCGATTCCAAGGGCAACCTCTACGTCACCGAAGTCACGCCGCTCAAACCGGAAAACCGGCGCGTGCAAAAGTTCACATTCTTGGGGGTGTCGTCGCGTTAGCCGACTAGGGGAGGTTCCTACGGGCGGGGTGTGACAGTTCATTTGGCATCTATCCGCCAGCCACCGAGGGAACAATCGTAATCTCGCAGGGGCCTTTCAACGGCGTTGCGAGGCCGCCCGAATCCCGGATGTTCTCCGCTCCGACGAAGACGTTGACGTACTCGCGCACCTCGCCGCGCTCCGTGACAATCCGGTCGCGCACGCCGGGGTAGCGTGCCCATAACGCCCGCAGCGCCTCACCTACGGTCCCCTCTGACACTTCAAGTAACACTTTAGCTTGGCCTTCCGTAAAGGCTCGTAACGGGCTTGGAATGTATAAAATAACAGGCATGAGACTGAAAGGCAGAAGACAAGGAGTCAGAAGTCAGAATCAGAACCCAAAAGCGCTGTCATCCCGATCCCGGCTTGCCGGGAGAGGGACCTGCACTTCTCACTTCTCGGTTGACATCTCGACTTCTGACTCCTCACTGTGGATGAATTTTAGGCCGCTTTTCTTCTGGATCGCAGCGGTTGCCTTCCCTTAGCTTTTTTCCCTGGTTTGCCGACGGACTTGCTGACCGAAACCAGCCGCCGGGCGCCGCCGACTTCCCCTACCAGGCCCGCCTTCACGCATACGATCGGCGGCAGGCCTTCCAGGATCAGTTGCCAGGAATTGCCGTCCGTGGCAGAGCCGTAGAGCTTGCCGCTGCGCGTGCCGACGTAGATTCCCGCCGGGTCGAGCTGGTCGTTCGCCATCCCGTCGCGCAGCACGGTCTCGTAGGCGTTCTGCTGCGGCAGGCCGCGCGTCAACGGCTCCCAGGACCGCCCCGCGTTGCGCGTGCGATAGACGCGGAGCTTCCCTTCCGGCCCGCAGCGCATCTCCTGCTCCAGGGGGACGACGTAGGCCGTGTCGGGATCGTGCGGGTGCAGGACGATGGGGAAGCCGAAATCCGATGGCACGCCGTTCGCAATATCCTTCCAGGTATCCCCGCCGTCGTCGCTTCGGTAGAGCCCTCCGTGGTTCTGCAAAAACAGGCGGTCCGGGCGCGACGGATGCCGCACCACCTTATGCACACACTGGCCGAATTCGGGATACTTTTCCGGCAGGAAGTCGGCGCGGATTCCCTGGTTCTTCACCTGCCAGGTGGCGCCTCCGTCGTCGGTTCGGTAGACGCCGGCCGCGGAGACGGCGATCTGCATGCGGTTCGGATTGGCGGGGTTGGGAACCACGGTGTGAAGGCACAGGCCGCCGTTGCCGGGGTTCCAATGGGGCCGGTGCGGATGGTCAAACAGGCCGCGCACCAGCGTCCAGCTCTGGCCCGCGTCGCTCGATTTGAACAGTGCCGCCGGCTCGACCCCGCAGTAGAGCGTGTCGGGCTCGCGGTCGCTTCCGGGCGTGATCTGCCAGATCTGCTTCAGCGCCTGCCCGGTGTCTTCGGGAAACTTGATGGGATGGCTTTCGGGATTCGTCCAGGTCAGGCCGAAATCGTCCGACGTGCGCAGCGTCACTCCGTAAGCCCAGTTCATGGACCCCAGCCAGACGCGGCTGCGGCCCTGCCGCGCGTCAAACGCCGCCGAGTACACCACGTGCCCTGGCAAGTGCGGCCCCGACGCCTGCCACTGCTTGCGCGGGCCGCTCGACGAGAGCAGGAAAGCCCCCTTCATCGTGCCGATCATGAGGATCACGTCTCCTTGCTTCGGGCGGACCGCTTGCGCAAATTTCATGACTGCTCCTTCCGGGTGTACCAGGATGCGGAAAGCGAAATTATGAACCTCCGGGAATGTTCCTTGCAAGCAACAGAGGTGGATTCCTTTCGCTCTTGCCTGTGCTCTGCCGTAGAATGGTTCTCCATGCCCGAGCTTCCCGAAGTGGAAACGATTGTGCGCGGCCTTCGCCCCCTGGTAACGGGTCGGCGGATTCTCGATGTGGAACTGCCTTCCTCCGGGGCGAACGGCGCGCGCTCGTCCATCTTGCGGCGGATTCTTCGCGACCCCCAGTGGAGCGACCCTGCCGATTTTGTAAGCGCGATTCGCGGCGCTTCGATCGCTGGAGTTCGCCGCCACGGCAAGCACCTGGTCTTTGATCTCCAGCCGCCGAACGGCGCAGGCTCGTCCCGCGCTTTGCTGGTGCATCTCGGCATGACGGGCCGGCTGACCTGCGAAGCGTCGCCGGAGGCTCTCAGCCCGCATACGCACCTCATCTTGAGCCTCGATCAGCCGGGGCGTTGGCTCCACTACACCGATATCCGGCGGTTCGGCCGCTGGCAGTTGCTCGACTCCTCCAGCGATGCGGCTGGCGACGCTTTTGGCGACGCGCTGCTCTCGCTCGGTCCCGATCCCTTGGAGATCGGCTTCCCGGAGTTCGCGAGCCGACTTCGCGCGCGCCGCGCCATGCTGAAGAGTCTTCTACTCGACCAACGATTCCTGCGCGGACTCGGGAACATTTACGCCGACGAAAGCCTCTTCCGCGCGCGGCTGCATCCGGCGGCGCTCGCGGCTCGGCTCAGCCGCCAGCAAGCGCGCCGGCTCTACGATGGAATCCGCGAGACACTGCGTCTGGCCATCGCGGCGGGCGGCTCCTCCATCGCCAATTACGTGGACGGG
>CAYWWM010000362.1:0-3772 GCA_964461735.1 uncultured Solibacteraceae bacterium
CCCAATAAGCACGGGTGGCTCGGACTCGAAAGCCAAGCGGCGTGGGCACTTCAAAGAGCAAATCGGATTCATGAGCGCCCCCCATCTCCTCCATTGTAGCGCCGGGAACCGTGCCCTTTGCAAAGTTCTCCCAGGCCGGGGCGCGGGTTCGCTAGTGTGCTCTAATCAACAGGTGCGCGTAGCGGAAGCTGTCGGCGAGGGCTTTCCAACTGGCGTCCACGATGTTCTCGTCCACGCCGATGGTGCCGAAGCGCTTGTCGCCGATCTTGGATTCGATCAGGACGCGCACTTTGGCGGCGGTGCCGCGCTGCTCGGGGATGATGCGGACTTTGTAATCTTCGAGGCGCAACCCGGCCAGCTCGGGGAACTTGCTGGTGAGCGCGGCGCGCAGAGCGGTGTCGAGCGCGTTCACCGGGCCGTCGCCGTAAGCCATTTTGGTGACTTCGTCGCCGTTGACGCGGAGGACGACCACGGCGCAGGACTGCGGCGCGCCCTCCGTCTTCTTGGTCACCTCGACGCGATACTCGACGAGCTGGAAGATTTCCCGGCTCTCGCCGCGCAGCGTGCGGACGAGCAAATCGAGCGAGCCGTCGGCGGCTTCGAAGGCGTAGCCCTCGTGCTCCAGGCGCTTGATCTCGTTCAACACGACGCGCGCGATGGGGTCGCGCTTCTTGATGCCGAAGCCTTCGAGCGCCTCGATGTGCGCGGTGCCGGCCAGGTCGGAGACCAGAAACTGGCGGCGGTTGCCGACCGCCTCCGGCTCGATGTGCTCGTACAAGCCCGGGTTCTTGAGCACGGCGTCCACGTGCACGCCGCCCTTGTGCGCGAAGGCCAGCTCGCCGACGTAAGGCTGCTTCGGCTCGGGGAGCATATTGGCCAGTTCGTAGACGAAGCGCGCCAACGAGGTCAGTTGCGAGGCGTCAATGCCGCCTTTGGTCGGAATCTCGTTCTTGAACAGGTTGGCGAGGATGGTGATCAAGTCGGCGTTGCCGACGCGCTCGCCGATGCCGTTGACGGTGCCTTGGACCATCTCGGCGCTCTCGAAGATGGCGGCCATGCTGTTGGCGACGCCGTAACCGGCGTCATTGTGCGTGTGAATGCCGAGGCGCGCCTGCGGGAAGGCGCCGCGGACGGTGCGCACGATGTCGCTGACGGTCAGAAAATCCGTGCCGCCGTTGGTGTCGCAGAGCACCAGGAAATGCGCTCCGGCGGCGTGCGCGGAGCGCAGCGTGCAGAGCGCGTAGTCGCGGTCCATCTGAAAGCCGTCGAAGAAATGCTCGGCATCGTAGACCACCTCCTTGCCGTGGCGGCGCAGGAAGGCGGTCGAGTCGGAGATCATGCGCAGGTTCTCTTCGGGGGTGGTCTGCAACGCCTCCTTGACCTGAAACGGCGAGCTCTTGCCGAAGATTGTGACGACCGGCGTGGCGGCTTCGATCAGGGTTTGGAGGTTCGAGTCCTGCTCCGGCGCGGTGTCCTTCTTGCGGGTGCTGCCGAAAGCCGCGACCTTGGCGTAGCGCAGCGGGACGTCGCGCATGGTGTTGAAGAAGTCAATGTCCTTGGGGTTCGAGCCGGGCCAGCCGCCCTCGATGTAGTCGAACCGCAGGTCGTCGAGGCGCTTGGCGATCTGCACCTTGTCGCTGACGGAGAGCGACATGCCGCCGCCCTGCGTGCCATCCCGCAGCGTGCAGTCGTAAACCAGAATCTCTTTCTTCTCCATACCGTCTTCGTCTCTGCGCGTCAAAAAGCGAAAGCTCATCCCCGGGAGGGAATCCGAACGATCCAACGACCCATCCAAGGGTTGAGCGGGGTGGGCTGAGTCTGGATTCTATACCGATCCGGCGGCGGGGGTCAATCGGAAGAGGTACGGAAGTACGGAACTCCCTGTCGTTTTAGCGCACCAGTGGAACGGTAGACGCTTGACCGCCCAGAACGATTTTCTGTAGCGTAGAGAATCACCTCGGGTTATCCCGCAAGCAAGGCAGCGGCTGTTCCAGAGAGGCAGGTGCTCAGAGATGGGCAAACGCAGGCGGATCGGTGCACGGGATCAAAAGGAACTCGATAGGCGGAAGCTAATCAGAGATGCGGTTCGAAAGGCCTTCGCGGAAAACAAGAAGGGGGATTTCTGGAAAGTTATGCGGATGGCGCAGATACGGCACGACGACCCGAAGATTCTCGAGTATTACGAGCTGTGGTGCGCCGCTTTCGACGAGGCCCAGCGGCGTACTCCTTGAACCGGTTCAGACACGCTTCCTGCTGAGCAGGCGGAAGCTTGGCAATGTGCTCATCCACCTTTGCTACCAGTTCCTCTAAGATCCGGTTTGCTTTTTTAGTCAGCCGCATTGGAATATCAGTATATATCGGATTTTTGTCTTGCGCGCTGAATTGTCGCCCAACTTGTTTTCGTGCTTAGGGAATTACCCTCTTGACAGCAATCAGCAGGTCTGCCTTTTTCCATTGGATAGTGCAAAATGCTTTGTTGAGGACCCCATGACCGTTGAGCAAATCACGTTGCGGGAAATTCGGATGCCGCTGGTGGCCCCGTTCGAGACCAGCTTCGGCGCGACGACGAACCGCCGCATGCTGCTGGTGGAAGTGCAAGGCGAGGGGAGCTGCGGGTGGGGCGAGGTGACGGCGGGCGAAGGGCCGTTCTACAACGAGGAAGACACCGAGACGGCCTGGCACGTGCTCAAGAATTTCGCCGTGCCCCAAATTCTCGGGAAGCCGCTCGATTCGGCGGCCGCCACTGCGGCGCGCTTTGAGCCGATTCGGGGGCACCGCATGGCGACCGGCGGCCTGGAAGCCGCGCTCTGGGACTGGGAGGCGCGTTTGGCGGGCCGCTCGCTCTCGGCGCAGGTGGGAGGAACGCAGCGCGAAATCCCGTGCGGCGTCTCGATTGGCATCCAGGCGAGCGTCGCAGCGCTGCTCGACAAGATTCGCGCCGAAGTGGCGGCGGGTTACCAGCGCGTGAAGATCAAGATCAAGCCCGGCTGGGACGTTGCCGTCGTCGAGCGGGTCCGCGAGGAGTTCCCGGCGCTGCGGCTGATGGCGGATGCGAACTCGGCTTACACGCTGGCGGACCGCGCGCACCTGAAGCTGCTCGACCGCTTCTATCTGATGATGATCGAGCAGCCCCTGGCGCACGACGATCTGTTCGACCACGCCCGCTTGCAGCAATCGCTCGAAACCCCGATCTGCCTGGATGAGAGCATCCGCACGCTGCGCCACGCCGAGCAGGCCATCGAGACCGGGGCGTGCCGGATCATCAACATCAAGCTGGGACGGGTCGGGGGGTTCGCGCACGCCCGCGCCATCCACGACTGCTGCCAGGCCGCCCACGTTCCGGTCTGGTGCGGAGGGATGCTCGAATCGGGCATCGGGCGCGCGCACAACATTGCGCTGGCGTCGCTCCCGAATTTCGTGCTTCCGGGGGACGTTTCGGCGAGCCGCCGGTACTGGGCACAGGACGTGATCACCCCGGAGGTGGAAGTGACTCCCCAGGGAACGATCCAGGTTCCGACCGGCCCCGGACTTGGCTACGCAGTGGACCACGACCGGATCGAGCGGCGCGCGGTGCGGAGGGAAAGCTTCTCATGAATCCCGCCCAGCCCACGTCGGAGGCGGCTCGCAACGCCGTGCCTGCACTCCAGCCGCCGCACCGGCCGCCGATGCTCGCGGCGTACGCCAGCCTGACCGTCGCCACGCTGATCTGGTCGGGGAACGCCGTTTTGGTGAAGTACATTGTCCGGGAAGTTCCCGAGGTGGCGGCGGCGGC
>CAYWWM010000363.1:0-3770 GCA_964461735.1 uncultured Solibacteraceae bacterium
CTCGTACTTCCGAGGGTCCGCCGCCGCTATCACGTTCTGCGCCGAGCGCACCGAGATTTCGTGCTCCGCCGACCGCCCGCCAAATAATATTCCCACTCGCAGTCTCTTTCCCATAAACTAGCGCCGTACCTCTCCCATCTCCGCCCGTTTGCCGAACCGATCCCCGTCCTAGCGAGGCTCTTGCCGTTGATCCAACGCACTTGCGAAGCGGACACCGAAGCCGTCCGGATCAGCAATGAGGAAATCCCGCAAGCCGTAATAACGATCCGCAATGGGAATGATGATGTCTCTGACCACGATCTCGGTCACGAGCTGCTCTGTCGGATCAACATATCGGTTCACGGTGGCACCTTCCGACTGCCATTGTCTACCAGAATCATCGGGCCTTCCAGCGAATCAAGCGCTGCGGTGCGATTTTGATGACCGGCCTCGCTTCCAGCCGCATCGCCCGATACTGCGGGTACTTCGCGCGCAAAAGCCGGAGCGCTTCCGCGTGCTCGGTTCGCGCAGTTGTTTCAGGTATTATTTCGGCGGTCCCTTCGACAAGAATGTAGGCGAGACGGCTCCAGTCCTCTTCATAGTGATCCACGAGCAGGCAGACCTGGGGGTTGGCGAGGATATTTCTCACCCGGCGCAACCGGCCCGCCGCCACCCGCTTCGGCTTCTCGTCGAGCACGGAGTAGATCGCATCCGTTCCGCACGCGAAACAGACCGGCACAGCCAGCGGTTTGCCGTTCTTGTCCGCCGTGGCGAGCCGGGCGACGCGATAGCAATTGAGTTCCTGCAAGTCCACTGCTACAAGATTTTCTTTCCGAGCGCGGAACAAGCGAGTTCGACCGCCAGGGCCGCGGTTTTGTTCGCCACATCAATCACGGGATTGACCTCGACGATTTCAAGCGAGAGCATGCGCTTCGAGTCGGCGACCATCTCCATCACTAGGTGTGCTTCGCGGTAGGTGGCGCCCCCGCGCACGGGCGTGCCGACTCCGGGCGCTTCGGACGGGTCCACGAAGTCCATGTCGAGCGTAACGGCGAAACCGGCGGTGTCCCGGTCGGCGATGGCGATGGCTTCCTGCATCACCGTGCGCAGGCCGCGCTCGTCAATGTCACGCATCGTGTATACCGTCAGGCCGCTCTCCTTCACGATGCCCTTCTCCCGCGCGTCCACGTCGCGCACGCCGACCAGCACGGCGTTCCGGGGCGGCACGCTCGGCGCAAACCCGGCGATGCGCGTGAGTTCCTGCGGGCCGTAACCCAGGCAGCACGCCAGCGGCATTCCGTGAATGTTGCCGCTCGGAGACGTCTCGGGCGTGTTCATGTCCGCATGCGCGTCCACCCAGATGAGGCCGATGGATTTGTTCTTGCGGCAATAGCAGGACGCCACTCCGGCGACCGTGCCGGCGGCAATCGAATGATCGCCGCCCAGCACGACCGGGAAAACCCCCTGGCGCAGCGTCCGGCGCACCCACGCGGCGTGCTGTTTCGAGACGGCGGCGATTTCCTTCAAGTATTTCGCGCGGTGGTTCCCGACCCCCTGCATCTCCCGGATCGGAACTTGCAGGTTCCCGGCGTCCTCGACCTCGAAGCCAAGTTCGCGGATGCGGTCGTTCAACCCCGCCACGCGCAGCGCCGACGGACCCATATCCACTCCCCGGCGCTCCTGGCCGAGGTCGAGCGGCACGCCGATGATGCGGATTTTTCGCATATGGTTTGGTAGCCCGGCATGTCGTTCATGCCGTGGGTTCGTTCCGCAAAAGCCCACGGCACAAAAGGCGTGCCGCGGCTGTCTCGATCTACTCGACCGCCAGCGTGATGCCGGGCTGGCTGGTGGCGCTGCCGATGGTGAGAGTCACTGGCACGGCGTTGCCGGGCGTGACTCCGAGGGGGACGCGGGCGCTGACCTGCAACACACCGGCGAAGCCAGGAGCGCTGTCGGCGGAAAGGACTTCGGCCGGAATGTCACCGATCCGCAAAGATACGGGAAGCAGCGGCTTGGGGAGTGGAGCTCTCGCGGGTTGACCGCTAATCCCGGCCAATTCCGTTTGCCCCTCCCCCGTAGCATAGAACACCACAACGGAGCCCCGCGGCGCCGGGTGCACAGAAGAATTCAAGCTCGAATCCTGGTTCAGAATTACCCCGGTCCCCGTTCCGCCCGCCAGCGCGAAGATGCCCGGGGCCGCGTTGGCGACAGAGAGAGTAGCGGGATCGGACAACACGCCCCGATACTGGACCCGCAGGGCGATGCGGGATTTCCCGGCGACTTCGTAAGGAACCTGCGCGTGGATTTGATCCGTCCGAAGATAGAACAGCGGTGCCGGGACGCCATCAAAGAGCACTTGCGTGTCGGCCACGAACGTGTCCACCCGGCCGGAAGCATCGAGTCGGGAGAAAGATCCTTCGGCCGGCCCCAGGTTGGAACCGAAGATACGGACGATTTCGCCGGGAGCGACCGGCCCGGGAAACAAGCTGGCCGCGTTGACGGCGGCATTCTGGCTGGCAACCCGCGGCTGGCTTGGATCAATCATCCGGTAGACCGAGCCGCGGTAATTCACCAAATAGAGCTCGCCCGCCTCGCCTTCCCCGAGCGAACTGATCGGGAAGCCGGCGTTTAACAGCTCCTCTCGTTGCCAGCGGCCGGAGGAATCCTGCGTCAGGGTCCAGATTTGCCCCGAGAGGAAGTCCCCGAAGACGTATTTTCCGACGAGGGATGGGATGGCAGTCCCCCGGTAAACATACCCGCCGATCACCGAGCCGCCCACCTCGCGTCCGTATTCGTGGATCGGGGCAATCAGGCCTGGGGTACTACAGCCGCTGGGCGGCGAATGACACAGTGTGCCCTCCATTACGTTCCACCCGTAGTTGCCGCCTCGGACGATGAGATCCAGTTCCTCGCGCCGGTCCTGGCCCACATCACCCGCAAACAGCCGGCCCGTCGCCCGGTCGAAGGAAAACCGATAGGGATTGCGCAGGCCATAGGCCCAAATCTCATCCCGGCCGGGCCGGCCCACAAAGGGGTTGTCCGGCGGGATTGCGTAGGGTCTGGTGGAATCTACGTCAATCCGCAGGATCTTGCCGAGCAGGGTTTCCCGGTTCTGTCCGTTGCGCAATGGGTCGGTCTGCAAGCCGCCATCCCCGCTGGCAATGTAGAGAAACCCATCCGGGCCGAACGCCAGCATTCCGCCTTCATGCCCCAACGTCGGCTGCGGGATGGTCAGGATGGTCCGCTCGGACTCCTTCACGGCGAAGTTCGGATCGGCGGAGACCACGAATTCGCTGAGCGCGCTTTCCAAGCCGCTCGGCCCGTCCCGAGTGTAATAGACGAAAAAGCGGCCATTGTTCCGGTAATTGGGGTGAAAGGCAAATCCGAGGAGGCCGGATTCCGGCCCGATGCGGACGTGGTCCTCGATGTCCAGGAAGAAGGGGAAGAGCAGTTCCCCATTCAGGAGGATCCGGATGCGGCCGTTTTGGTCCCCAATAAACAGCCGCCCGCTCCCGTCCTGCGCAGAGGCGACAAAAAGAGGCGCATTCAGGCCGCTGGCAATGGGTTCGAGCTCTACCGCCGTGCGCGCATCTCCCGCCACCAGGAGCAGAGCTGCAAGAGCCGTTCGAACGAGCCAACGCTGGCATCCAAATAGAAGATAGAAGTTAGAAGTTAGAAGATAGAATAGTTTTCGCATAGGCATTGAGTTGTTCCAGTCTCGGTAAAACTAGAGGTCCTGATGGAATAACGGCGTCGGCTCCTGTCCGACCGGGTAGACTTGGTTGATTGCC